>JANYKT010000130.1 GCA_025358085.1 Deltaproteobacteria bacterium
CGATCTCCCGCGCGCGAGGCGGCCGCCGCTGCTCGAGGAGAAGGAGCCGGTGGGCCTGACCGAGCGCCTGCTGCAGCTGGAGGCGGGCGACGTCGGCCGGCTGGTCGGGCGCAAGCTGTTCGAGGACGCGCTGATCCGCAACGTCATCCCGATCGCGAACATCCCGATCAGCGCCCGCTGGAATTACGTGGCCACGCGCAGGCTGGGCAGCGCGGTCAGCCGCTATGTCCGCTACCGGCGCGCGCTGCGGCAGGCGTTCACCGGGCTGAAGCTGGAGGCGCTCGCCGAGCCGGAGATGCTGGTCGAGGGCGCGTGGCTGATGGCCACCAGCGACGGGCCGCCCGACCCCGAGGAGATCATGGGCCTCGCCATCATGCTCGAGTCGCTGCCCGAGCAGAGCCGGCAGAACGCGGTGGCCGATCGCGCCTTCGGCGACGACGAGGAGGGCTGGTTCGACGCGCTCGCCCTGGTGCCGCCCGCGATGCACGGACCGCTGATGGATGTATTATATTTAATGGCTGGCGCCGATCGATCGCTGGACGCGCCGGAGCGGAGGTTCTTGCAGCGGGTGGGCCGAGCGCTCTCGCGGCCGGTGGACCTCGACCGCGCGCAGCAGATTTGCCGGCACCTGGCGTCGGGGGAAGCTTTGCCAAGTGGGTTGGCGACGCGTGCTTAGATCAAGCACCCAGTGACGAGATTTCCTAACACTGCTGTCTCAGGCACCTGACCCAACGCTAACCTAAGTCTAACCTAAGTCTAACCCTTCTTCGTATTGACCGCCTCGATGTATTTCATTCTCAAGTCATACAGGAGCTGCTCGAGGAAGCGCTCCTCGTCCTTCGATAAGTTCCCCTTGGTCTTCTCCTGCAAGAGCGCGAGCAGGTCGATCGATTGCTGCGCCAGCGGGAGGTTCTTGGGGGACTTCTCGCCGCTCACCGGATCGGGCGCCTCGCCCATGTGGATGAGCGCGGAGGAGCACAGCGAGAGGAGGAAGGTGGGAAAGTCGATGCTGGTGCGCTGCTTGTCGGCCACGTCTCACCCCAGGTCGAAGCTGAATTCCTGCAGCGCATAGCCGCGCTGGATCAAGAGAGTGGCGCGGCCGCTCTTGCGCGCCTGGCCGAGCGCTTTGCGCAGCTGGCGCAGCGTCTCCACCTCGGCGCTGTTGAGCGCGCGCAAGAGGTCGCCGCGGCGGAGGCCGGCGCGGTGGGCGGGCGAGCCGCGCTCGATGCGGCCGATCGCGACCAGGGTGGTGTCGGTCCGGTAGCCCGCGTCGCGCGCCTGGCCCGGCGTCAGCTCGACCAGCTTGACGCCGGTGCGGTGCTCGAAGAGGTCGAGCGCGTGCTGCGCGGTCATCGGCGTCGCGGCCACCGCCACCTCGACCGGCGCGCGCTGGCGCAAGAGGCCCAGCTTGACCTCGGTGCCGAGCGGCACGTCGCGCAAGAGGAAGCGCAGCTCGTCGGCGTCGTGCACCGCGAGGCCGTCCACCTTGACGATGGTGTCGCTTGCGCGCAGGCCCGCCTTGGCCGCGGGCGCGCCGTCGTCGACCGAGGTGACCTTGGCGCCGGACTTCGCGCCCAGCGCGGTGGCGCTCTCGGCGTCGAGCGGCTCGGCGTCGAAGCCCCAGAAGGCCTGGGGCAGCTCGCCGCTCTTGACCAATTCGCGCGCCACCCGCTGCGCCCGGTCGATGGGGATGGCAAAGCCGATGCCCTGCGCGTTGGCGTAGATCGCCGAGCAGACGCCGATCACCTGGCCGTCGGCGTTGAGCAGCGGCCCGCCGCTGTTGCCCGGGTTGATGCTGGTGTCGGTCTGGATGAAGTCGTAATAGCTGCGCCCCTCGGAGCGGACGGTGCGGTGGAGCGCGGAGACCACGCCGACGCTGACGCTTTGATTGAGGCCGAACGGGTTGCCGATGGCAATGGTCTGCTCGCCCAGCATCAGATCGCTGGAGGTGCCGAGCGCCGCGGTCGGGAAGGGGCCCTCGGCTTGTATTTTCAATACCGCGAGGTCGCCGGCGGGGTCGGAGCCGATCACCTTGGCGGTGTAGTCCGAGCCGTCGTCCATCGTGACCTGGATGCGGCTGCCCTGCGCGACCACGTGATAGTTGGTCAGCACCAGGCCCGTCGAGTCGAAGACGAACCCGGTGCCGAGCGAGGTGCGCACCTCGTCGCGCACGCGGCCGCCGCCGAAGAATTGCTCCATCGG
>JANYKT010000146.1 GCA_025358085.1 Deltaproteobacteria bacterium
CCATTGCCAGGGCAGCGGCAAGGTGATCACCGATCCGTGCACCACTTGCCGCGGCGCCGGCAAGACCGAAGCCGAGTCGGTGCTGACGGTCAAGATCCCGCCCGGCGTCGACACCGGCACGCGCCTCAAGCTCACCGGCGAAGGCGATACGGGCGAGAAGGGCGGCCCTCCCGGCGACCTCTACGTGGTGGTGCATGTCCAGGAGCACCCCATCTTCGTGCGCGAAGACACCGAGGTCATCTGCGAGGTGCCCATCTCCTTCACGCAGGCCGCGCTGGGCGCGCAGATCGACGTGCCCACGCTCGACGGCAAGGTGAAGATGCGCATCCCGAGCGGCACCCAGAGCGGCAAGGTCTTCCGCCTCAAGTCCAAGGGCATCCAGGCGCTCAACGGCTACCAGCGCGGCGATCAGCACGTCCGGGTCACCGTCGAAGTTCCTGAGAAGCTGTCGCGCAAGCAGAAGGAGATCCTGGAGAGCTTCGCTGCCATCTCGGGCGAGGATGCGCATCCGCAGGCCAAGACTTTCTTCGCCAAGGTGCGCGAGCTGTTTGGCACCGAAGAGGGCGACGACGTCGACGCCGCCAGCGGTTAGCGCGCGGTCTGCCCTCGAGGCCTAGAAGGCCGTTTCGACCGGGGGAGCTGCAAGCAATTTGCGCAGTTCGTCGGGAGACAGCTCTTGCGGCCAGCCGCGCAGCTTGCGCACCAGCAGCGCGGGCTCGGCCAGCGCAAACAGCCAGGTCGAAGCCTTGCCGCGGGTGAGGGGCATCCACGAGCCAACGCGTCCCCTCGAGAGGACGAAGTCGCTCTCCTGGCTCGGCACGGCGCGCTCGTAGATCACCAATTGCAGCACCTGGACCGCGCCCTTCATGCGCAGCGACATGGCCGAAGCGCGCTCAGCCAAAAGCTGCGCACGCCGCGCGAGCTCTACTCCCGGCAGGCGCTCTCCGGAAGCGACCGCGATCAGCTGAACTCCCGTGTGCAGATCGCCAGCCCAGAGCTGCTCATATTGCGGCAGCCCCGCCAGCGACTCGAGCGCCGCGCGCGCGGTCATCGCGGTCGCGTCGGGATGCACGCGCGCGAGCCCGCGCTCCTCCAGGAACGCGGCCAGCCTTGTCTGCAGCTCCAGCCGGGTCATCAGTGCGAGAGGATGGGAAAGCGCGGCCGCGGCATTCGCGCTGCCTGCTCTTCCATGGGGAGATTGAGCGGGCCGGGCAAGTTCACGGCCGCGGCGCGCGAAGGCGACAGCGCTAGTGCGGGCCCGTCAGCGCCGACGATGCCGCCGACCAGGTCGTAGTCGCCGGCCTGCTCGATCTCCACGCGCACGATTGCGCCCGGGCTCGCCTCTCCGCGATTGACGTAGACCTTCCCGTCGATCTCCGGCGCCTGCCCTTGCCACCGGCCCTCGAGCAGCAGATCGGTCTCGTCCGAGACGCCCTCGATGAGCACGTCCAGCGTACGGCCCACCAGCGCAGCCTGGTGCGCCTTGGAGATCTTGCGCTGGAGGCCCAGCAGCTTCTTCTGCCGCTGCGCCTTCACCCGCTGCGGCAGCTGGTCGGGGAGCGAAAACGACTCGGTCCCTTCCTCCTGCGAGAACTGGAATACGCCCACCTTGTCGAAGCGCATCTCCTCGACGAAGTCGTACAGCTCCTGGAAGTGTGCCTCGGTCTCGCCCGGGAATCCGACGATGAAGCTGGTCCGGAAGGTGAGGTCCGGCACTCGCTCGCGGATCTTGCCCACGAGCTTGCGGACCCAGGCCGCGTCGCGGCCGCGCTTCATGCCGCGGAGCACCGGGTCGGCGATATGCTGCAGCGGCATGTCGAGATAGCGCGCGAGGTTCGGCTGGTTCGCGAGCGCGTCGATGAGCGGCTCGGGAAAGTCGCGCGGATAGGCGTAGTGAAGCCGGATCCAGCGCGCTGGCACTTCGCCCAAAGCCTGCAAAAGATCGTGAAGCTTCGGCCGCCCCGGCAGATCGTGTCCGTAGGCGGTGAGGTCCTGCGCGACCAGATTCAGCTCGACCGCTCCTGCCGCAACCAGACGATGAGCTTCTTCGACCACGTCGGCGATCGGCCGGCTGCGCTGCAGGCCGCGCAGCGTGGGGATGATGCAGAAGGTGCACTTGTTGTCGCAGCCCTCGCTGATCTTCACGTACGCCGTCCACCGCGGCATCGAGTTGCGGCGCGGGGTCTTCGCGTCGGCGATGTAGTCAGGATTTGGAATCACGGCGCGATCTCGCTCGCCGCGAATGATTTCCGCGATGCGCGGATACGCGCTCGTGCCGACGAAGTAATCGACCTCGGGCATCTCGTTCTGCAGCACCTCTGCATACCGCTGCGTCAGGCAGCCCGCGACCACCAGCGTCTTGCAGCGGGCGGTCTCCTTCAGCTGCGCGTGCTCGAGGATGGCGTCGATGCTCTCCTGCTTGGCTTCGCCGATGAAGGCGCAGGAGTTGATGACAATCACTTCCGCTGCCTCAGGCTCGTCGACCAGTCGATAGCCTTGGTCGAGCAGGGTGCCGAGCATGACCTCGCTGTCCACCCGGTTCTTCGGGCAGCCAAGCGACAGCAGATACAGCGTGGGATTCGGCGACAACTCGGTCTTTTGCATCAGGTCCTTTGCAGCTCGGAAAGCCTCTTATAACGAATCGGCTTGCGCGATCCATCCGTACCCATGGAAGAAGTGGCCGTCGGCTGGCGTCTCATGGTCTGGAGGGTCATGCGCAAATTGACGTTGGGACTGATTCTTGGCTCGCTTGCGTGCGGTGGCTCGCAGGCGGTTTCCTTCTCTGGACACTGGCGCGAGCAGCTGACCCAGCGCGGGAGCGGCTACGAGATGATGCTCACGGGCAGCGGCACCACCATCGCGGGCGACGGCATCCGGCATCGCGAGGCGGGCACCGACACGCCCTTCACCGTTTCGGGGTCCTCCAGCAACCTGGTCCCAGGCCACGGCGTCACCTTCGACTACGGCAACGGGGTCACCGAGGGCTTCTCCTTCAACCAGCCCGACGCGGCCCATCTCGACCTGACCGACAGTCAAAACGTGACCCACGTCTTTCTCCGCCTCAATCCCTGAAGTTCTCGTATCCGATGTCGATCTCGAGCTCGTCCTGCTTGCTGCGGCAGAGCGCCATCGCCTCCTGCAGGTCGTCGCGATTCTTGCCCGTCACACGCACGCTGTCGCCCTGGATGGCAGCCTGCACCTTGATCTTCGAATCCTTGATCGCCTTCACCAGCGCCTTCGCCTTCTCGGTCTCGATGCCCTGGGCGAAAGTCAGCGTCTGCGAGATCACCTTGCCGCTGTGCTCCAGATCTCCGTACTTGATCCCGCGCAGCGCGACGCCGCGTTTCGCGAGCTTGGTCACCAGCACCTCGCGCGCGGTCTCCAGCTTCTGCTCGGTCGAGCTCTTGATCTTGAGGCCGCCGCCCTTCTCTTTATCGACGGTCTTCTCCAGCGAAGTGTCGGTGCCTTTGAAGTCGTAGCGCTGCTCGACCTCCTTCTTTGCCTGCTGGTACGCGTTGTCGATCTCGGGCTCGCTGACCTTGCTGACGATGTCGAAGCTGGGCATTTGCGGTCTCTCCCTGAAAGCTTTTGAACTCACTACATCTCGATGACGATGGGCAACACCATGGGCCGCTTCTCGACGCCGCGTTTCCACGCCGAGCGCACCCCGCGCCGCAGCGCCTCTTCCACCGAGGCGTGGTCGGTGCGCTGCGCTGGCTGCAGCGCTTCGAGCGCGTCGAACGCGGCCCTCCGCGCTTGCGCCACGCGGGTCTCGTCGAAGCCCGCGACGCCCTTCGCGAGCAGCTCCGGCCCGCGCACCACGTCCCCGGTCTTGCGGTCGAGAAACAGTAAACAGACCAGCATTCCGGTCTCGGCCAGAAGCTGGCGATCGCGCAGCGCCACCTCGCCCACGCCATCGGCCGCCGTCCGCGCGTCGAGGTAGACACGGCCGGTGCCGACCGCCGCGCGCTGGACCGCCGCGATCTCGTTCGGCCGCAGCTCGATGGCGTCGCCGTCCTCGGCCACGATGCAGGCGCGCGCCGCGACCCCGGCGCTTTCGGCCAGCCGCGCGTGCGCCGCCAGCATCCGGTACTCGCCGTGGATGGGCAGGAAGCTGCGCGGCCGGACCAGGTCCAGCATCATCCGCTGCTCGCCCTGGCAGGCGTGGCCGGAGGTGTGAATCAGTTCGGACGAGCCCGACACGCTCGAGAGCACGCGGCAACCGCGCCGCACCAGGTGGTCGATGATGTTGCCCACCGAGCGGTCATTGCCCGGGATGACACGGCTGGAGAGGATGACCAGGTCACCCTTCTCGAGGCGCACGGTCGGGTGCTCGCCGAGCGCCAGGCGCGACAGCGCGGAGCGTGGCTCGCCTTGCGCGCCGGTGGCAAGAATGACCAGCTCGCGCGGGGCGAAATGGTCGGCGCTGTCGGGATCGATGAAGAGGTCGGGCGGGCAGCGCAGGTAGCTCAGGTCGCGGGCAAGCCGGACGTTGGTGGTCATCGAGCGACCGAGCAGGCAGATCTTGCGGCCGAGCGCCAGCGCGGCCCGCGCGACGCTTTGAATGCGGTGGATATTGGAGCCGAACATCGAGACTACGACGCGTCCCCGGGCGAGCGGCCCCGCCATGATGCGCTGGATCGACTCGCCCACTTCGCGCTCGCTGATGCTGGTGCCTTCGCGCTCGGCGTTGGTTGAATCAGAGAGGAGGCAGGCGACGCCCTCCTCGCCCAACTCCGCGAAGCGACGCACGTCGAGCAGGCGGCCGTCGGTGGGCGACCAGTCGATCTTGAAGTCGCCGGTGTGGATGATGAGGCCGGCCTCTGTGCGCAGCGCGTACCCCACCGCGTCGGGAATCGAGTGCGGGACTTGCAGCGCCTCGAAGTCGAGCGACTTGCCCGCCGTGCCCAGCCCGCGCGGCCAGACCTCCATCAGTCGCGGAGAGATGCCGTGCTCAGCCAGCTTTTCCTTCACCAGCGCGAGCGTAAACTTGGTGCCGCAGACCGGGACGTCGGGGAACTCCCTCAGTAGATAAGGCAGCGCGCCGATGTGATCTTCGTGCGCGTGCGTGAGCAACACCGCATCGGGCGGCCTGCCCAGCGACTTGAGGTAGCTGAGGTCGGGCGCGATCACTTCGACGCCCAGAGCCGCCTCGCCGCTGGGGAACATCAAGCCGCAGTCGATGACCACGCGGTCCTCGCCCGACTCGACCACCATGCAGTTCATCCCGACTTCGCCGAGGCCCCCGAGGGGGATGAGGCGGACGGGCGCTTTCGCGACCATGGGAGCGCATCTAGCACAATCCGCGGCGCGCGACTTGAGCGGATCATTCTCAAAAGCGCCCCGCACTTTGCCTCGTGATACTGGGACCCCTTGGATCCGCTCGCGAAGCTCCTGAACCCTCCCCAGCTCGAGGCTGTACGACATGGCGAGGGCCCGCTCCTCATCCTGGCGGGCGCGGGCTCGGGCAAGACCCGCGTGCTCACGCACCGCATCGCGCATCTCCTGCACGAGCGGATGGCGCGCGCCGGCGAGATCATGGCGGTCACTTTCA
The DNA here is from genome assembly GCA_025358085.1 of Deltaproteobacteria bacterium. Lineage (GTDB taxonomy): Bacteria > Myxococcota > Myxococcia > Myxococcales > 40CM-4-68-19 > JANYKT01. Next base: position 5,555 of record JANYKT010000146.1, read on the forward strand.
CGAACAAGGCGGCGGGCGAGCTTAAAGAGCGCGTCCAGAGGCTGATCGGGCCCGAGGCCGAGCGGCTCTGGGTGGCGACCTTCCATGCGGCCGGCGCGCGCATCCTGCGGCGCGAGGCGGAGGCGTTGAAGCTGACGCGCAGCTTCGCCATCTACGATGACGGCGATCAATTGGCCGCGGTGAAGCGGGTGACGACCGATCTTGGAATGGACGTCGGGACGGCCAAGCAGCAGTTGAGTCGCATCGATCGCTGGAAGAACGCCGGCCTGCTGCCGGGCGAAGTGCAGGTGCCCGAATATGACGTGCCCGGCAAGACGGCATTGCGGGTCTACGCTCGATATCAAGCTGCATTGCAGGCCTCGAATGCGGTTGATTTCGGCGACCTGATTGTGCGCGTGATCGAGCTGTTCAAGCTGCGCCCCGATATCGCGTCGTATTACAGCGGGCGCTTTCGCTTTCTATTGGTCGATGAATTCCAGGATACCAACCCGGCGCAGTATCAATTGCTTCAGCTCTTGTCCGCCACGCACGGCAATCTTTGCGTGGTGGGCGACGATGACCAGTCGATCTATCGGTGGCGCGGGGCCGAGGTCTCGAACATTCTCGACTTCGCCAGGCACTTTGCCGGAACTCGCGTGGTCAAGCTGGAGCAGAACTATCGCTCGTCGGGGCGCATCCTGGGGGCGGCGCACGCCATCATCGCGAGCAATGAGCGCCGCGCTGAAAAGAAGCTCTGGACCGCGGCCAGCGAGGGCGACAAGGTCCGCGTGGTGGTCGCCGAGGACGAGCGCGACGAGGGCACGCGGATCGCGACCGAGCTGTATGCCGAGAATGCGCGCGGCACCGCTTATGACGAGATGGCGGTCTTCTATCGCGCCAATGCGCAGTCGCGATCGCTCGAAGACGCGCTGCGGGCGCGGCGCGTTCCCTATCGCGTGGTGCGCGGGCGGTCGTTCTATGACCGCGCCGAGGTGAAGGATATCGCGGCCTATCTTCGCCTGTGCGTAAATCCGCGCTCGGACGGAGATCTATTGAGAGTCATCAATACGCCGCCGCGGGGGATTGGCGATACCACCGTTGCGGCCTTGCGGCGCAGCGGCGCGCGGCAGGGGTTGTCGCTCTGGGAAGCCCTGACTTCAATGGAGCGGGACAATGAGCTTGCGTCGAATGCGCGGACCAAGCTGTCTCCCTTCCGGGCGTTGATTGAGAAGCTCCGCGCGGCGGTGGCATTGGACGGCGCGGCGGCGCCCGCGATTGAAAGGGTGATGGAGGAGACGGGCTATGCCGACCGGCTCCGTGTGGAAGGGGAAGAGGGGGAAGACCGGCTCGACAACCTGCACGAGCTCGTCGGGGCGGCGCGCGATTTCGACGCCACCTGGGCCGAGGCGCGCGCCCTGGCCGGCACCGATTTGGCGGCCCCCACGGCCGCGTCCGTGCCGGCGGATTCATTGACCTACGTCGAAGTTCCGCCGCGCAAAGAAGCCGCGGCTGCCTCGCGCGGACTCGCGCCAGGCGCGCTCGGGAGCCATCTCGAGGCGCGCGAGAACAATCCCGGCGCCGCGCGCGAGAGCACTTCCGGTCATGCGCGCGAGGAGACTTCCGGCAATCGGCCTTCGCCCTTGGCGGCGCTCGCCGCGGCCGCGCCGGACCTGGACGGCGACGATCGCGAGGGTCTCGCCGATACCCCGCTCCTGGGCTTTCTCGAGCAGCTCGCATTGGTGGGCGACGCCGACGCCGCCGACGACGGCGACCGCGTCTCTCTAATGACATTGCACGCAGCCAAAGGCCTCGAGTTCGACGCGGTCTGGCTCACCGGCTGCGAAGAGCGCGTCTTCCCGGGCTCGCGCGCACTGGGCATGACCGGCCCGATGGCCTCGGGCGAGGAAGACCCCGACGAGCTCGCCGAAGAGCGACGGCTCTGCTACGTCGGCATGACCCGCGCGCGCAAGAAGCTGACTCTCACTCTCGCGCGCTGCCGGTCTTTATATGGAGAATTGCGCTTCAATCCTCCTTCTCGATTCGTCAGGGAGTTACCGCCCGAGCTCTGCTCCGGACTCGAAGCCTTGAGCGCCGCCGAGCCCCGCCGCATGGGCGCCAAAGACCCGCGTCGGGGGGGCCCGGGCCCAAGCGCGGATCGTGGCGACGTGATCTACGACACCGACTACGACCAGCGTCCCAAGGAGCCGGCCCCGGATTCCGGCTTTGGCCAGCGCTCCGGCAGCGGCTTCTCGACGGTTCCTGTCCGGAACCGGGCGCGGCTCGAGGAACGCACCGAACCCTCGGCGCGCCCCCTTCCCCGGCCGCTCCCTCCCGGCGCCGAAGGCCTCGCTCCGGGCCGCCGCATCCGGCACCCGTCCTTCGGGGTCGGCACCGTCGAAGACGTTGACGGCATCGGGCAGAACCTCAAATTGACCGTCCGATTCCCGCCGGGCGTGGGACTCAAGAAAGTGCTCGCCCGCTTCGTAGAGGCACTTTAGCCGCGCGTACAGGCCGTGCTCCAGCCGCGCGGGACCGACCTCAATGTGTCGGCGGAAGGATGGTGGTCTCATCGAGACGCGCGGGAGAGCCCGGCGCGTGCGGTGCGGGCGCCTTGCCGCTTTGCTGGTGGCTTCGCACCCGGAGCTCTTCGGCGATCGAAATGCCTGAGGAGCGACTGGCTGCGAAGAGCGCGCCGAAGAGCGAGAAGATCAGCGCCAGGGCCGCGCCGCCGCCCGCAAGTCCCGCGCCCCGGGCCGCCTCGCTCTTTGTCTCAGCGGCGCGAACGCGTTCGCCGCGCGTCAGGTTCGGCGCGACGCTGCCGTTGCCGGTGATGATGATCTTCGCGCGGGTTGATGGGGTGGCTGTATTCGCAGCGGCGCCTGCCGCGAAGAGAGCGATGGCGGCGCCCAGCAGCATGGACAGGCCCCAGGAGATCGCGCCGTGTAAAAGGCTTTCGCTGCGGCGCCGCTCGCCGGAGATGCGGACCACGAAGTACGCGCCCAGGAACGAAGTCGCGATCATTTGACCGTGCTAAGCAGATGGCAGAAGCCGATACTGAATACGATAATATCATAAAAATAGCAGGAGACTTTGAGTCTGTCGTTTCCGCAGAAGAGGCAAAGGGTATGGCTGAGGCGGACACTATCGAGAAAGTAAAAGCGATCACGGAAGAGGATTCGCCTCTGGCCCTTTGTGGAATGGAAATAAAGTATGCTGTAGCCCAATCGCGAATTGCATTAGAAAACATCGCCCAGGCCGACAATGAAGAGATCATAAAGCCTGCATTGGCCCAGTATGAGCAAAGTGTAAGCAGGTTTGATGAACTTATAAGTGCCGTATTAAAAGGCGGCGATATTGAA
>JANYKT010000170.1 GCA_025358085.1 Deltaproteobacteria bacterium
TAATTCTTTGCGGCGTTGATCCCGCCCTGCGCGGCGATGCTGTGCGCGCGGCGCGGGGAATCCTGGAAGCAGAAGCAATCGACCTGATAGCCCAGCTTGCGCAGCGTGGCCACCGCCGAGGCGCCCGCGAGCCCCGAGCCCACCACCAGCACGCGGTACTTTCGTCGGTTGGCGGGACTGACCAGCCGCGCATTGAAACGGCGGCGGTCCCAATTTTCGGCCAAAGGCCCCGCCGGGATGCGCGCGTCGAGCTGCATGGCTACCCCACCAGCCCGAAGAAGATGGCGACCGGGATCGAGGTGAAGCCTGCCCAGGTCGCGATCGCGATCGCCGCGGCGATCGGCCGGCGGAGCGGCTCGGGCGAAGGCCGCGAGAGCCCCAGCGTGCGCAGTTAGCTCCAGCCGCCGTGGAACAGGTGCAGGCCGATGACGGTCATCGCCAGCGCGTAGCTCGTGCTCACCCACCAGACGCGGAAGCCGCCCACGAGGTTGTCGTAGACGCGCGCCTCCTCGAAAGGCGCGGGACGGATGGTGCCGGCGGTCAGGTGCAAGACGTGGAAGACGACGAAAGCGGCGATGAGGAGGCCACCGCTGCGCATGGACCTCGAGGCGGTGGTCGCGGCTCGCGGCTCCGTGCGCGCGTAGCGCTGCGGCCGCGCCGCGCGATCGAGGAGCGCGAGCTGCGCCGCCGCGACGACGTGCAGAACCACCGAGACGAGGAGGATTGTGCGCACGACCCAGAGGGCGACCGCCTCCCGCTTGAGGAAGGCCGAGTAGGCGTCCAGTGCCGCTGCGCCCCTGAACACGAGCAGGTTTCCCGCGACGTGGCCGATGAGGAAGACAATCAGGATCATGCCGGTGACGGCCATGATGATCTTCTTGCCGACCGTCGTGCGCCAGAACGCGAGCACGAGGCGATCCTAACGGTTGCCGGCGCCCTTCGCGGCCGGAAAAATTTCTTGGCTCAAATGAATTCGTTTGAGTCCAAGCCGAACGCGAGCTGCGGTTCAGCCTGCTGCGGCCAACTGTGGCGTTCGAGGCACCGGCCGCCTTCGTTCTCCCATCTCTGGACTGCCTTCCCCCGGCGCTTTCTCTCGGCCGCTTCCTCAAGCGTGGGGCGGGCGACGACCGGAATGGCGGCAAGAGTCACGCCCACGGCGCCGCGCGAGGTCGCGCTCGCCTCGAACGCTGCCCAGGCCGCCTGCAGCGCCGCCAGCGCCTGCGGATCGGCCAGAGTGGCGACGAACCGCGCCTCACACTCGTAGTCGGAGCAGCCGGGACAACCCGGCGCGATCGCCCGCTGACCTTCCAGGACCACCGAAACGGGCACGCTGTATTCGCCCGAGCAGACACCGCAACGAATCCTGATGGCCATGTGGTCGAGAATGTTCATGCCCAGATCTCCTTTCTCCGGTCGGTCATTGCATCTGATGCCATCACGCCCGGCGTGATTCAGTTCCGTAAGCACGCAGGCGCCGCCAGAGCGTGTTGCGCGCGAGCCCCAGCACCCGCGCCGCCTCGGCCTGGTTCCCTCCGCAGGCATCGAGCACGGCCAGGACGTGCTCACGCTCGACTTCCGCGAGTGGCCGCATCGAGGGCCGCGCCGACCGCTGGCGCCGGACCGCGTCGGGGAGATCGTCCGCCCGGACCGTCCGGCCCTCGGCCAGCGCGGCCCCGTGGCGGACAGCGTTGGAGAGCTCGCGGATGTTCCCGGGCCAGCGGCAGGCGAGCAGCGCGCGCTCTGCCTCGCGCGAAAAGCCGCGCGCCGGGCCCTCCTCCAACTCGAGGAGTTGAAGCGCGATGGGCAGGATGTCCTCCTTCCGTTCGCGCAGCGGCGGCAGCGTGAGCGCGAAAACGTTGACCCGGTAGAAGAGGTCCTCGCGGAATGCCCCGCGCTCCACCAGCTCGCGCAGATCGTGGTGGGTTGCGGCGATGACGCGCACGTCGGCGCGGCGGGACCGAGTGGCGCCGACTCTCCGCACCTCGCCATCCTGGAGCGCGCGCAGCAGCTTGGCCTGCAGGGCGAGAGGGAGTTCGGCCACCTCGTCGAGCAGGAGCGTGCCGCCCTCAGCCTCCTCGAACAAGCCGGGCTTGTCGCTGACCGCGCCGGTGAAGGAGCCGCGCACGTGGCCGAAGAGCTCGCTCTCGAGAAGCTCCCCCGGCAACGCGGCGCAGTTCACCGCCACGAACGGCTTGCTGGCCCGCGCGCTCGAGGCATGCAGCACCCGCGCGAGCACCTCCTTGCCGGTGCCGGTTTCTCCCTGCAGGACCACCGGAGCGGAGGCGCGGGCCAGGGCTGCCGCGCGCACCAGCAGCCGTCGCATGGCCGGGCTCTCCGCCACCATCCGTGAACAGCGCGCCGCACCTCCCTCGAACCGGGTACGCAGGCTGCAGGCGCGGCAGAGATCTCCCCGGTCGAACGGCGTCCCGCAACCGAGCTGTTCCATAGGTTCCATTATAGCGCGCATCGGCAAGCAGATCCAGCTCGCGAATCTTTTCGTCGAGAGGGCGATCCGTCAGGTGCTCGGGCGGGTGGCTTATGGCCTCCTCCCGGGAATGAAGCGCGGAAAGAGCACTTCGTTCTCCAGATGGACGTGCCGGAGGACATCGTCCTCGAGGTGCCGCAGCTCCACGAGCAGCCTGCGATAGCTGGTGCAGGCCCAGGGCGGTGGCGTGTAGTCGTCGGACAGCGCGCGGATGCGGTGCAGCGCCGCTCCCACCTCGCGGTGCTCTTCGCGGATGCCGGCGAGCTCGCTTCGCAGGCGCTCGGGGTCCGGTGCCTCCGTCACCACCTCGCGAAAGAGCGTCTGCTCCTCCTGATCGAGGTGCAGGTCGAGCAGCTCGCGCAACTCGAAGAACTCGGCCTGCAGCTTGCGCAGACGCGGCTCGTGATCGCCATGCACGCCCGCCACTTTGGCTACGAGCGGCACCAGGAAGGGCAGCGCGTCGCGCAGGAAGGTGTGGTGACGCGAGACGATGAAGGACACCAGCTCGGCCGTGGAGAGCGCCCGCGGATCCTCCGACGGCGCTGGAAGCATTGCCGCTTTCTCCAGTGCGGCACCCACCTCCCTGCTATTGATGCCGCGCTTCGCGCACGCCTCGGCGAGCGTCATGCCGCCGCTGCAGCAGAAGTCGATGTGACGATCCTGGAACACGGCGGCGCATTCCGGGTGATCGAGAACGATCCGGGAGACTGTGGTTGTCAGGTCCATGCGACAGCTCTTCTTCAAACCCCGTGCCATCCGATTCAGGGCGCGGTGCCATCGGCCGCTCTCCCTGAGGATCGTCACTGTTGATCCGAGTGTTCCATGTTGGAGCGCAATGGAGGGGCGGGAGAAAAGCGGCCCTCGGCAGGGCAACGGCACGCCGATTGAAGAGAAGCCGCTGCAAGGAGGAATAACCCATGAACACCAACACACAGCCCGTTAGCGACGTCGGCGAGCGGCTCGACGTGCGCAAACTCCCGCCACCGCAGAAGCACTCCACCATCCTGACGCGCTTCGATGCGCTCCAAGCCGGCCAATCGTTCACCCTGGTCAACGACCACGATCCGAAGCCGCTCTACTACCAGTTCAACGCCGAGCAGCCCGGCCGCTTCGAGTGGGAGTACCTCGAGAGCGGGCCGTCCGTCTGGCGCGTGCGCATCGGGAAAACGAGGAGTTGACCATGGGCGAAAACATCCCTGCGATGGTCCGCCCGGCTCGCCAGAAGTTGCTCGATGTGCGGCCCATTCTCTCCAAAGGTGGCGACCCGTTCAAAGTCATCATGAGGTCGGCGGGCGAGCTTGCGCCAGATGAGGCGCTGCACCTGCTGGTGGGATTCGACCCGGCCCCGCTTTACTCGGTGCTGCGCGCCCAGGGCTTTGCCTCGCACACGGAGGCTGAGGGTGGCACCTTCCACGTCTGGTTCTGGCGCGAGGCGCGCCCGGTGCGGCCCGCGGTTGCGCCGTTCGAAGAGCGCTCCGGGCTGAAGGAGCCGATGGAGATGGACGTGCGCGGGCTCGAACCGCCCCAGCCGATGATCGCCATTTTGGAGAAGCTGGTCGAGCTGGGTAACGGAGCGCAGCTGCTGGTGCGCCATCACCGCGAGCCGGTGCTGCTCTACGAGAAGCTGGCGGCTCGCGGGTACGCCGCGCGCACCTCGCGGCGCGGCGAGGGCGACTACCTCGTGCATATCGCGCCGGCCTGGGTGTTCGGAACCGAGGCGGCCTGATGCAGGGCCTCGCGACGCGGCACGCGCCGTCGTGGCGGCTGATCCAGGCGCACTTCGGCCTGGGCGTCGCGGGGCTGCTCGCCTTCTCTGCGGCGCTGGCTGTCTGCGCACCCTCGCTGCAGGGCTTCTTCTTCCAGCCCGCGCTGCTCGGGCTCGTGCACCTTTGCGTCCTGGGATGGCTGATGCCGATTGCCATCGGCGCGCTCCATCAGTTGGTGCCGGTGGTCTTCGAAGTGCCGGTGCGATCCGAGCGGCTCGCCTGGATCGCTTTCGCGCTCTACGCCGTCGGCGCGCCAGGGCTGATCACGGGCTTCTTCACCCTCGACACGAGCGAGCCCGCGGGCCTCCTCTTGACAACCTCCGCTACGCTGGCTGCGCTGGCGCTCTTCCTCTACGCCGTCAATCTGCTCGCAACGCTTCTGGCGAGCGCGCGGCGAACGCTGACCGGCGCTCACGTGGTCGCCGCGCTCTGCTGGCTCTTGATCGCGGTTGCGCTCGGGGCTCTGATGGCGTGGAACCTACGCGCGCCGTTTTTGCCGGTGTTTCACGTCTTGGTGCTTCGCACCCACGCCCACGCGGCGGCACTGGGCTTCTTCGGCCTCCTGATCATGGGCGTCGCGTACCGCCTGCTGGAGATGTTCCTCCTCTCGTACGGCGCGCCCGAACGGGCCGGCTGGATCGGCTTCGCCGCGGTGAATTTTGCGGTGCTGCTCCTCGGAGCGAGCTTTCTCGGCGCGGGCGATGCGTTCCTCCGGGCTGGCATCGCGGCGGCGGCGATCGGTACAGGGGCGTTCGTGCTGCAGGTCCACGCGATCTTCTCGCGGCGGATGAGGCGGCGGACCGACGTGTCGTGGCATCACACCGCGACATCGATCGCCTATCTCGCGCTGGCCCTCGCGGCCGGGGCTGCGCTCGCCCTCCTACCAGTGGGCGAGCCGTGGTGGGACCGGCTACACCTCGCCTACGGATTGCTCGCCATCCCCGGGTTCATCGGCACCATCGTGGTCGGGCAGCTCTACAAGATCGTGCCGTTCCTCGTCTGGCTGCACCGCTTCTCGCGCTTCGTCGGGCTCAAGAAGGTGCCATCCGCGAGCGAGCTACTCCCCGAGGCGCCCAAGCGCGTGCAGTACTTCGCCATGCACCTCGGGATGGCGGGGCTGGTGGCCGGCGTGCTGGTCGACTCTCCTGCGCTGCGGACCGCAGGGGCCGTGCTGTTCGCCGGCTCGGCGTTTCTCTTCGCCCGAAACCTGGGTGTCATCCATGCGAGGCAACCATGATCGCCGAGAGCGAAGTGATCGCGACGCTGCGCAACGTCTACGATCCTGAAACTTGCCTGAGCGTCATGGATCTCGGCCTCATCTATGGCGTCGCCGTGCGACCCCAATCGGGCGCTGTCGAGGTGTCGATGACCTTCACCACGCCGGCGTGCCCCGCGGGCGGCGCGATGGTGGAAGGTGTGAAACGCGCCGTGCGC
>JANYKT010000215.1 GCA_025358085.1 Deltaproteobacteria bacterium
GGTCGAGAACTTTTTCGCCAAGCTCAAGCAGTACCGCCGGGTCGCCACTCGCTACGAAAAGACGGCTCGCAACTTTCTCGGCTTCGCGCTTCTCGCATCGAGCCTGGTGTGGCTTGCGTGAGTTTGCGGACACGCCCTAATCTGCTGGAACGCTACGGCAGCTTGCGGCGGTGCGCGCCGGCAACGAACGTGAACTCCCATTCGTTGTAGCTTGCGGCGTCCGCGAAGCCGCGGTCGGCCACATCATCGAATTTTGCCGTCTTGAGCGGCGCGCGCTTCGAGCTGCTGGCGACGCCCATGACTCCGCCCCCGGGCGCTTTCAACAGAACCCAGTCGGCCGCGTTGGTCATCGGGTCCGGGTAAAGCTGCCTCAGATAGCGGACCTGTACCGTGGACTCCGGCGCGCTGCCCAGGAGCTCGTCCAGCGTCTGCGGATAGGCGCGCCTGCGGCTGAAGTAGCGCCCGATGGCCGCGCGATACTCGTGGCCGGTCCAGAGGAGCTGCGTCTCGCGGTCGCGCCGCGCCGCGGTGGCCGCGACCTCACCCGCGGCCGAGAGCAACAGGCCGATCAGCACGATCAGCGCGAGCAGCCCCACATAGGTGAACCCGCGCTCACCACGAGACATAGGGCACCCCGCTCTCGCCCGCGCCCTCCGCGCCGCTTCTGACCTCCCGGACGCCGGTGTCGTCGGGGTCGTCGGCGTTGTTCACGACGATCCACTTGTCGGCGGCCTGGACGATGGGGTCGACGGGGATGCTGCGCAGGTAGCGCTTCTCCACCAGCACCGCGAGCGTCGGTGGATACTTTCCGGTGTCGCCGTAGAACTTGTCGATCGACTCGCGCAGCGTGGTCAGGTCCTGCTTCAGCACCGCTTCCCGGGCGCGCTGCAGCGAGCGGAAATAGCGGGGCACCGCGATGGTGAGCAGCGTCGCGATGATGGCCATCACCGCGAGCAACTCGAGCAGCGTGAAGCCGCGCGGTCTACCAGTCACGGTAATGCACTCCATTCAGCCCGGCGCGCGGCGACCGCGAGTGCACGTCGTAGACGTCGTCGCCCGGCTGCGGATCGTCCAGCGGGCTGGCGTAGGATCGCAGCCCCCAGGTCTCCGCGGCCGGCGCGGTGGCGTCGGGGAAGAACGGATCGCGCGGCAGGCGCCGCAGGAAGTAGATCTTCACGCCCTCCTTGGCGCTGGCCGCGTCGTCGACGCCGTCGACCAGCGCTACCAGATTTGGTGGATAGCCGGTCTTGTCGAGCTCCTTCTTGATGCGGCCGGTGTCAAACGCCGTCTTATAGGCGTCGATGGCGCCCCGGATGGTGCGCAGCGAGGCGCGCAGCTCGCTCTCCCGTTCGCGCTGGTAGATGAGCTGCGCCGACGGGACGACCGCCGTGGCCAGCAGCGAAATGATCGCCACCGTGATGACCAGTTCGATGATGGTGAAGCCGCGGTTGCGCATGCCCTCGGTCATTTCCCGACGGCGATCTTGAGCGGTGTGGCCTGGGTCGTCGCCACCGCCGTGCCGTCCTCGCCGACCAGCACGACCTGGGTCGCGATGGTGACCACCGGCCGGGCCGCGACCACCCGAAAGCGCAGGTCGATCAGGCTTCCACCGCCTGCGACCGGGGCCCCGCCGCTGCCGGCGAGCTCGAGCTGCACCCCGCCCGGCCGCATCTCGACCTTTGGTGTTTCGCCGGAGGGCGCGAGATCGCCCGGCTCGGCGCTGACGAGCTGCAGCGCCACGGCGTCGAAGCCCACCTGCGTGCGGATGCGTCCGAGCGGCGAGGTCGAGGTGAGCTTGACCGAGACGCTGATCTCGTCGCCGACCTTGGCCGTATCGGGGCCCTCGATGGTGACCTTCGGACCGGTGTCGGGCGCTCCGGCGTTCGCGTCGGGTGCGGCAACATCCGCGGCTTTGGTCGAGGCGGCCACCTTCGCATCGGGTGCGGCCTTAGCGTCGGGCGCTGCCTTCGCATCGGGTGCGGCCTTCCCGTCGGGCGCTGCCTTCGCATCAGGCGCTAGCTTCGCATCGGCCGCGGCTTTCGCTTCGGCCGCGGCTTTCGCTTCGGGCGCCAAGGCGCTCGGGCGAGGCCCCGCCGCCGCCTCGATGCGCGCGGGCACCGTACGCGGCCCGCTCGACGCCTCCGCCGCGCCCCCCGCGCCGAACGACACGCCCCCCGCGGCCGCCGGCCCGCCGGTCACCGCGCTCGCGGGCACGGCCGCGCCACTGCCCGCGATCGGCCCCGAGCGCATCTGCGACTCGCTGCCGTACCAGAACTCGGTGGTCTCGCTCGACGGGCGCGGCTGCGCGCGGATGATCCGCGGCGTGATCGACAGCACGATCTCGTTCTTCTCGCGGCTGGTGCCGGTCGAGCCAAAGAGGCGTCCGAGGATGGGAATATCGCCGAGCCCCGGGATGTGCGTCGAGTTGCGCTGGTCGCTGTCCTGGATGAGCCCCGCCAGCACCTGCGTCTCGCCGTCCTTGAGCTCGAGCAGCGTGGTGGCGTTGCGGGTGCCGATCTCGTAGGCGAGCGTGGTGCCGCCGTTGCCGATGGGCACGCTGATCTGCTTGATGATGGAGCTGACCTCGAGCGCGACCTTGATGGCGACGTTGCCGTCGTTGTGGATGGTGGGCTGCACCTCGAGCGACAGGCCTACTTCGATGTACTGCACGTTGCTGGTCGAGAACGCGCCGCCGACCGTTGCGCTGGTCCCGGAGGTCACCACCGGCAGCCGGTTGCCGACCAGGATCTTGGCCTTCTCACGGTTGCGCGCACGGATGCGGGGGCTCGAGAGCACGTTGGTGGCCCCGACCGTCTTCAGGAGATCCACGCTCACCCCGAGCGAAGAGACGGCGATGGTGTTCTTGTTCTGCTTGCCGAGGTCCGACAGCACCAGGCCCGCGACACCGCCGGACCCCGCCACTCCGGCGCCATTGCTGTCGGGCGGCTTGGTGGCCGAGAAGCTGAAGCTGCTCGGATAGTTGATGCCGAGTTGCTCGGCCTGGCTGTGCGTGATCTCGACGACCTCGACCTCCATGATCACTTCCGGCTCGGCCACGTCGAGCGAGGCCACCAGCTTCTCGGCCATGTGCACGTGCTCGGGCGTGTCGCGCATCACCAGCGTGCTGGTGTGCTCGTCGATGAAAAGGGTCTTGGCGCCGAGGACGGTCTTCAGCAGCGACTCGGCGTCCTTGGGCGCCGCGTTGGTCAGGTAGAAGGTGTGGACGATCTCGTCGCGGTAGTCTTTCTGCTTGGCAGCGGTGTTCGGATAGATGAGGACGATGTTCTCCGAGAGCACCTGACGGCCGAGTTGGTTCTGCGCCAGGATCAGGTCGATTGCCTGCTCGACCGGAACCTGGCTGACGAAGATGGTGGTCTTTCCCTCGCTCGTCACCTCCTTGTCGCAGATGAAGTTGAGGCCGGTCTGGCGCGCCAGAACCTCGAACACCATTTTGGTCGGCGCGTCGCGGAACTGCAGCGACACCGGGCGGTCGTCGCGGGTCTTGAGGCGCGGGACGGTCGCGGTCGGGCCGCGCGCGAGATCGATCTTCGAGAGCAGCGCGCTCGCCGCCGCGAAGCCCGGGTTCTCCGAGAGCACGGCGTGCACCTCGATCTCGGCGGCGTCGAGCTGCTTCGCGGTGAAGAGCCGCGCCGCCTTCTCGGTGCGCTCCGCGTGGCGCCGGTCAGCCTGCACCGCATCGAGCCCGCGCAGCACCCGGTCGTTGCCCGGCTCCAGCGAAAGCGCGCGCCGGTAGCTCCTGGCGGCGCTCTCGCCGTCGCCGTTGGCGCGGGCGCTGTCGGCCGCGGCGCTGAGCCTCTGCACGGCCCCTTCTTTTCGCGCGCGCAGGTCGAGCCGGACCTCCAGGTTCGAGGGGTCGCTCTTGACCGCCTGCTCCAGCAGCGCGATGGACTCCTCGTAGGCGCCGCGGTCGAACGCCCTGGCGCCCTCGCCGCGCAGGCGTTCGGTGGCGCAGCTTACGATCAGGGCGGACAGCAACAGGACACCAACGCGCAGGCAAGACTTGCTCAAGGGGAGGCTCCTGCCGCGAGGGTCTGGCGGAGATTGAGCGGCAGGTAGACGAAGACGAGCTGGCCTCCGGCTGCGCTCTCGAACTGGTAGACGCCGTCGAGCCGGTCGCCGACGTGTGCGTCGATGACCCTGTCGCCGTGCGCGAGGAAGTAGACCGGCTGGTCGCCGCCGGGAGCAAAGCTGCCCACGAAGGTGAACGGGAACGGCGGCGCGACGGGCTCGGGCGGCGGCGGCGGAGGCGCAGGCGGCGGCGGTGGCGGCGCCACGTACCAGGAGTGCGGAGCAAAGAGCGCCGCGGCTTGCCTGGACGCGACGACCCGGTCCGGCGCGGGTTTGGCTGTCGAGCGCGGCGCCCGCGCGGGCTGCGCTTCCGCAGCGCCCGATGGCGGGGGCGAAGCCAAGGCCGAGGCGCCACGGGGAGCATGCCGCGCTTCGGACGCAACCGCGGAGTCGGCCGCCGGCAGCCCGACGATGACCGCCGCCACCAGCACGCCGAAGAGCGCCAGCGACAGCAGCGCGAGCCGCATGCGGGGCGCGCCGCTCACGGTCCGCTCCGGGTGAAGACCGTCATCCGGATCTGCGCGTCGACGCTGCCGTCGGCGATGGACTTGCGCTCCAGCACGAGGTCGTTGAGCGCGACCTCCGGCATGGCGGAGAGCGTCGTGTCGATGAACGCGCGGATCTGCGGGTACGGTCCGCTCACGGGAAACGAGATCTGGTGGCGCACCACGCCGCTGGTCTTCGTAGCGTCGATCTCGTACTTGCCGGTGTCGATGGCGAGCCGCGCCTGCGTGGCCTTGGCGAAGAGCTGGCGCAGGATGGCCGGCATCTCGGCGCGCGCCGGCAGCTCGCGCCTCTCGGCGGCGGGTGCGGCGCGTTTGTCCGCGGCCGCCGCGGGCGCCTGACCCTGCGCGGCCGCGAGCCCGGCGCGGAGCGTCTCGACCTCGGCGGCGACCTTGAGGTGCGTCGAGACCAGGAACACCGCGGCCGCCAGCAGCAGCGCGAGCCCGGCCAGGCCCGGCCGGCCCGTGCGGCCGATGGTCCAGGCGGCGCGCGGAAGCCACTCGTTGCCCAGCCGCGCCACGAGCCTGCGCCCGAGCGCGGGCGCCTTCACCTGCGCGGCAGAGCGCGCAGAGGCCTCCGGCGCAGCCGTCACGAGCCGAGGCGCGGCGCTCACGTGTGCCACTCCGCCGTCAGCTTGATGCGCACCGGGTGGTCGGGATCGTCCTTGCGCCGCTCGTGGCTCTCGAGCATCGGGTAGCGCAGCACCGCGCTCTTCTGCAGGCGCTTGAGGTAGGCGAGTGCGTCCTGCAGCGAGTGCACCTCGGCAGTGATGCGCACGAGTTGCTTGCCCGGATCGGGCTCGACGCGCAGGAGCGAGACGCCCGCCGCGCTGTCGTGGCTGGCGGCCTCCAACTCGGCCAGCAGCCGCGTCCAGGGAATTTTGAGCTCGCGCTCGACGTCCGCGGCCTCGGCGACGCTCTTGAGCGAGTCCGGAGTGGGCGCGCTGTGGCGCGGCTTCCCCAGGGCCGAGAGCGCGGCGTCGAGCCGGTCGCGCTCCGAGAGCTTGCGGTCGAAAGCCAGCCCCAGCACGAGCGCGGCCGCGAGACCCAACGCGCACAGCGCCGCGCCGGCGACCTTTGCGCGGTGCACCTCAGCCACGAAGTCCAGGCGGACGGGACGCGGTGCCTTCATGCGCGCATCCCCCGCAGCAGCGCGAGCTCGTGCACAAGTCCACCGTCGGCTGCCTCCAGCCACTCGAAACCTTTGCCCGTGCCGCCGCGCATCCAGGCCGGTGCGTCCACGAACATGCGGCAGGGCGCGCCGGCGCCGCCAGTCAGCGTGCCGAACGCGCGCAGCCGCTCGAGCTCGATCGTCGGGTCCGGCGACAGGCGCGCCAGATGGACGCGGTCCCAGCGTCCGCCGCTCAGGTGCACGGCGGACAGCGACCCGTCGTCCAACGTGACGAACCAGGCGTCGTCTCTGGGCAGCCGCTGGCGGAAGGCGTTGAAGGCCACCACCAGTTTCGGCTGCAGCGAGAGGAGGGAGAGCCGCGCCGGCGCGAGCGTGTCCTCAAGCGCGCCGCGCAGCAGTGCCGGCATCGCGCAGGCCACGCAGGAGTGGCCTGGCGGGCCATCGGCCAGCGTCACCGCCCAGCTTGCCACCGCCTCGCCGTGCGCGTCGCTCAACACGTAGCGCGCGTGCGTGAGCCGTCCCTCCGCGTCGAGCCGGGTGGCCGTCCAAGGGACGATGGCGTAGCGCGCCCACGACTGGTCGGCCACCACCACCCGCGCGGCGGCGCCGTGCCAGGCGGAGTCGGTCAGCACACCGGCGAGGCGCGCGAGCACCGGACCGAGGTCGCCAGCCGCGCCGGCCGACACCGCGAGCTCGGTCGCGGCGACCACGCGCGCCTTCAGCCCGCGCGCGCGGCGCACCATCGCGAGCTTGCGCGGCGCCAGGTAGATGGCGACCTCGTCACGCCAGAGCAGTGACACGATTGGCCTCCAGCAGGGTGGTCGCGCCGTGCTGCACCAGATCGAGCGCGGCGGTGCGGATGAGCTTCGAGCCGTTCGCGAGCGCGAGCTCCTTGAGCCTTCGCGCCGGCGCGCGGGCCACGATGGCCTCGCGCAGCTCATCGTTCAGCACCAGGAGCTCACCGATGGCGCGGCGGCCTTTGTAGCCGGTACCGCGGCAATGGGCGCAGCCGCGGCCGCTGCGGAAGTTCCAGCCCGCGACCGCCGGCGGCTCGAGGCCCGACTCGCCGATGAGTTCGGCCGCGGGCTGCATCGGCTCGGAGCACTGCTCGCAGATCACGCGCACCAGGCGCTGGGCGAGGATGCCGTTCAGCGCCGAGACAAACGCGTAGGCGTCGACCTGCATGTGCGCGAAGCGCCCGAGCACGTCGAAGACGTTGTTGGCGTGCACGGTGGTGAAGACGAGATGGCCGGTGAGCGCGGACTGGATGGCGATCTGCGCGGTCTCCGGATCGCGGATCTCGCCGACCATGATCTTGTCGGGGTCGTGGCGCAGGATCGACCGCAGGCCGCGCGCGAAGGTCAGGCCTTTCTTCTCGTTGACCGGGATCTGCAGCACGCCGGGGAGCTGGTATTCGACCGGGTCCTCGATGGTGACGATCTTGTCCTGGCCGGTGTTGGTCTCGCTGATGGCGGCGTAGAGCGTGGTCGTCTTGCCGCTGCCGGTGGGGCCGGTCACCAGCAGCATGCCGTAGGGCAGCGCCGACAGCCGCCGCAGCCGCCCGACCACGTCGCCGGTGAAGCCCAGCGCGTCGAGCCGCAGACCTTGCAGCTCGTCGGTGAGCGCCTGCTTGTCGAGGATGCGCAGCACCGCGTCCTCGCCGTGCACGCTGGGCATCACCGAGACGCGGAAGTCGATGGGCCGGCCCTTGAGCGCAAGCCGGAAGCGCCCGTCCTGCGGCACGCGCCGCTCGGCGATGTCGAGCTCGCTCATCACCTTCACGCGCGAGATCACCTGCTCGCAGAGCTCGGCGGTGCCGAGCGTGGCGACGTGCACCAGCACGCCGTCGACGCGATAGCGGACCGCGAGGCCGCCGGGCCGCGTCTCGAGGTGGATGTCGCTGGCGCCCGCCTTGAGCGCGTCGTAGACGGTCGAGTGCACGAGCTTGACCACTCGGCTCGAGTCGGCGCTGATGGAGGCGAGCGACAGGTCCTCGAGGCCGCTGTCGGCGAGCACGTCGCCTTCGTTGGCCATGGCCGCGACGTCCATCGCCCGCAGGTCCTGCTCGAACTTCGCGACGTAGGCCGTGATCTCGCCGGGCGCGGCCAGGTGCCAGGAGAGGCTGTGCGGCACCTTGAGCTCGAGCCAGCCGCGCAGCGCCAGATCGAACGGGTTGCCCAGGACCGCGAGGTGCTCAGCGCCGCGCTTGACCATCACGCAGCCGCGCTGCGCTGCTTCGGCGGGCCCGAGCAGGTCGAAGGCGGGTGCGAGCGCCATCAGCACCGGGCCGTCGAGGACGGGATAGCGGAGCGCGGCGCCGAGCGCGCGGGCCAGCTCGTCGCCTTGGAGGCCGGTGGTTTCTGCGAGCACCGCCACGGGCGAGCGCCCGCTTGCGGCGGCGCTCGCGACCGCGGCGCGCAGCGCCCCCTCGGCCAGCGCGGGCTCGGGGACAGGTTGCGCCGGCGTCACCGCCTCGGCGCGCGGCTCGGGCACCACCGGCTCGAGTGCCTCGAGGACGCGGCTCAGCCGGGTGACCGTCTCGGCCGGCCTGGGGCCACGCGACGCGCTCACTTGATGCTCCCGGCCAGCTCGAAGATGGGGAAATACATCAGCACGACGATGCAGCCGATGACGAGGCCGATCACCGTCATCATGGCGGGCTCGATCAGGCGCACCGCGATGTCGACGAAGCGCGACAGCTCTTCGTCATAGAAGGCCGCGATTCGCTCCATCATCTCGCCCATGTTTCCGCTGCGCTCGCCGACGCGGAGCATGCGCTCGGCGACCGGCGTGGTCAGGCCCTGCGGCGCGAGCGCATCGGTCAAAGACCGCCCCTCGCGCACCGCCTGCGTGGCCGAGGCAAGTCGCGGCCGCGCCGCCGCCGCCAGGAGGCCGCCCGTCATCTCCAGCGCGGTGACCATGGGCAGCCCTCCGCGCAGCAGCATGCCCACGGTGCGGTACAGCCGCGCGAGCTGGTACAGCTCGATCTGGCGGCCGATCATGGGGATGCGCGCAAACAGGCGGCCCGTCCAAGCGCGGAAGCCGGGCCGCAACACGCCGTACCCGGCGAGCGCAACGCTGGCGAGGAAGCCGGTCAGCACCGCGAGGCCGTGCGCCTCCAGCAGCCGCCCCCACTGCATGAGCAGCTTCGACGCGAGCGGCAGATCGCCGCCCACCTCTTCGTAGATCCCCGAGAAGCGCGGGACCACGTAGGCGACCAGGAACAGCACCACCAGCGAGCCCGCGACGAGCAGCACCGCGGGATAGATGGAAGCGCTGATCAACCGCTTCTTCAGGCGATCGATCTCCTGCTGGTAGGCGACGAAGCGCCGGAGCGCTTCGGAGATGGCGCCACTTCGCTCGCTGGCGCGCACGGTCGCCACGTAGAGCGTGGAGAAGGTGCCGGGGAACCCGGCGAGCGCGGCCGAGAGGCTCTGCCCTTCATAGAGACGCCCGCGCACTCCCTCGAGCAGGTGGCGCACCGAATCGTCGCGCTCCTTCTCGGTCAGCGCGTCGATGGCCTCAACCAGCGAGAGCCCGGCCTCGAGCAGCGCGACCAGCTCGCTGCTGAAGGAGACCAGCGAAAGGCGCGCCCGCCGCGAGCGGGTCAGCCGCGCCGCATGAATGGCCAGCACGCGCAGCCCGCGCGCGAGCGCCTGGCGGTGCGCGTCGGCTTCATCGATCGCGTCCATCTCGTGGATGGCCGTGCCGGGACCTGCATCGAGTGTGGTGATGAGGAAGCGCATGAGTTACCAGTTGGTCAGGTCGGCGTCCTCGCCGGTGCCGCCAGGGCGGCCGTCCTTGCCGTAGGAAAGCAAGTCGAAGTCTCCCCCGTGCGAGCCCGGCTGCAGGTAGGCGTAAGGCCGGCCCCAGGGATCGGGCGGCACGTTCTTCTTGAGGTATGGCCCGCCCCACTTCAGCTCGCCCGTGGGCTGCACGACGAGCGCCTGCAGCCCTTCATCGCTGGTCGGATAGCGGCCGACGTCGAGGCGGAACTGATCGAGGGCCTTGTCGAGCGAGTCGATCTGCGCCCGCGCGACCTTGACCTGCGACTTGCCGACCTGCGCGAAATAGCGCGGCGCGACCAGGCCGGCGAGCATGCCGATCACAACCATGACCACGAGCAGCTCGAGCAGCGTGAAGCCGCGGTGCCAGGGCATACGCGCGCGGGCATCCCCGATTGAAGCGCCTTCGCGCCGGATCATTGAAATGCTCCCCCCTGCTTCAACAGCATCATACGACAACCTCGCCACCCGGTCCTAATCGCAATCTGGCCGCGCGAGTCGTGAGCTCACGCGCGCGGGACTTGCGTCAGCCGCAGCTCGCGATACCGCCGCAGCACCGCTGGAACGTACGCGCGCGTTTCCGGATAGGGCGGAACCCGCCGGCCATGCCGCTCGACGGCGGCTTCGCCGGCGTTGTAGGCGGCCAGCGCGAGCTCGAGGTTGTTTTCGTATCGCCGCAACAGGCCGGAGAGATGGCGCGCGCCGCCGGAGATGTTCTGCTCGGGATCGAACGCGTCCGAGATCCCGTAGCGCCGCACCGTCCCTGGCAATAGCTGCATCAGCCCTCGCGCCCCGGCCCGCGACACCGCGCGCGGATCGAAGGCAGATTCGATCGCGATCACTGCGCTCAGCAGCGCGGGGTCGAGCGCGTTGCGCCGGGCAGCGCGATCGATGAGGCCCGCATAGTCCGCCGCGCGCCCGCCCCGATGGACCTGCGGCGCGGGGAGCACGGACGCTGGTTCCGCGACACGCTCGGGTCGCGGCTCAGCGACAAACAGCACATAGCGCTTGTCGCTGGGGACATTCGAATAGTGCACGATTCCTTGCGCGTCGACGAAGGCAAAGATGTCGGCCTTGCTCGACGGCGCGAGCAACAGCAGCAGGCACGACAGGGCCCCAGGCAACCGTTTCAGGGTCGAGCACCGCGACCGCATCATCGACCGGCGAGCAGCTGCTGTTTGTAGTCGCGCACCAGGTCCTCGGGCTTCACGAATCCCTCGATGCGCATCCAGGGTTTGCCAGGCGCCGCGCGCAGCAAAGTCACCGCGTTGTGGCTCATCTTCGCGCCGCGATACACGTCGAAGGCGCGCTGGGCTGCGACGCTCGCGGCCAGCGTGCCCGTGTAGTGCTGCCACTCCCGACCAGCGTGGAACTTGCGGGCGTATTCGCGCAGGCGCGCCGGCGTGTCCTGTTCGGGGTCGATCGAGATCGACATCAAATGCACCTTGCTGGCATCGGGACCCAGCCGGCGCTCAAACTGCGAGAATACCGAGCTCATCAGCGGGCAGATGGAACCGCAGGTCGTGAAGATGAAGTTCAGGACGATGGGCCGGCCGTCGTTCATCTCATCCTCGAGGGACACGGTCTTGCCGTCGTCGCGTACGAGGCGAATGGAGGGAACGGTGTAGTCCCGAAGCGATGTGGTCGGACCGCCGGCCGCAGCGGAGGGAGAGCCATCGGCCGCAGCCGCGGACCGGCAAGGCGCGACGAGCGCCAGCAGCGCAGCGCCGGCTAGGGAAGCCAGTCGGAGGGCGACGCCGCCTCGACACGCGTCATCGAGAATGGTGGTGCGGACTCGAAGAGTGGAGTTTGGGATCATATCCGGTTTTCCTTTGCGACCCTGCCGTTGCAAACGAACGATAGCCTCAGGGGCTGTCCATCCCCAATCACATAGGCGGATGGCGTCACGGCACCACCCACTCGCCCTCAGCGACCAGCGCCGTGCCGCCCGTATCGCGGAACCGCACGAGATAACCGCCCTTGGATGCGAAGCGCTGCCGGGCGGCGAGGGTCAGGTGCGGGTAGTAGCCGGTGATGAGCCGGTGTTCGAGCAGGTCCTGCAACTGCTCCACCAGGTACGGCCGCGCAAAATTGTCCGCCATATGGTTCAGGACGTCCGCGAGCAGGCTGCACGCCAGGTACGTGTCCGTCTGCACCTGCTCGTCCAGCAACGGGATGTGGCGGAACGTAAACCAGCCCAGAGGATAATTCAGGCGGACTCGCCGCTTGTCCGGAAGATCGAAGGGGTAAGTCATGCGGGCGCGCTCGCGCCAAGCCTCGGGCAAAGGCGACTTCTCGAGCCCGCCCATCAGTCCGGAGAGGTAGACCGTCCCCGCGCCCGCGGGCACTTCGCGCAACGAGGCGACGTCGCCCGGGCGTAGCCACAGCACCAAGGCCTGGCCGCGGGCATTCTTGTGTAGCGCGGCTGCGCGCACCGCGGCCGTGACCCGGTCCGCCCGGGCATCCCTGGGGAGGACCGTGCTGTGCACCGCGACGCCGTACCCCTTGAGCTCCGCAGCCAGCGCCTGTGCCGCCGCCCCGCCGCTGTCGTCGGCTCGATAGACCTGCTCCACCGCGTCAACAGCGGAATGGTTGTCCGGCCCGAGGATGGTGCGCGCGATCAATTGCGCCTCCAACAGGACACCTTTGGAGAAGTACATCGGATAGAAATCCTGCTCCGCAACAACCGGTACCTCGACGTTCGGCCACAGGCACGGAATGGCGTTTCGTTCGCAGAACTCGTGCACGGGCGCCCAATTGCTGCCACCGATGCCCGACAGCACCGCGTACACGGGCTCTGCGGCTAGACGCTTGTCCAACTGCGCGCCCCAGGTGGCCGCAGGGCCCGTCAGCGTCCAGACATTCAGCCGCCAGTGCCGGTTCGCCATGTACATGCTCTTGGCGTATTGGGTCCTTCCCGAGGTCCGCATCTGCGGAGTGGGCTTGAAGGGAAAGGAGTTCTTTTCGGCGAAGAAGTGCTCGAGCACGTCGAGCATTCCGTGGCTCTTCACGGGATCGGCATCGGGCGTGACGATGGTGGCGAAGTCCAGCAGCGTACCGGTGACGCCGGGAACCCGCCGCTGGCTGAGTTCTTTCAGGTAAGCGATCAACGCCGCCATGTCCTCGTCGCCGAGCGCGTACCGTGGCATCAGGAAACCGAGAGGCCGGCCCTCCGAGTCGACGCCTTCGCGAATGACCCGCGCAAGCGTCGCATCCGTATAGGGATCTCGATTGCCATGCACGCCCTCGACGTACGGGAGCACGGGCTCGCCGGCGTTCTGGGCACGTGAATGGAAGAGGTATTCGGCCGCCACCGGGGGAATCGAGAGTCGTCCCTCCCTCGACCCGAGGCCGCTGTGCTGGTGGCAGTTCACGCAGGCCGCGTCGGCACCGATGATGCCGACCCCGCCGGACTCGCGAGTCGCCGCCAGCGGCGCCCCGGATCCCAGGGTGCCGCGCAGGTAAATGGACTGCCCGGCCCCGCCGGCCGGCGTCGCGGAAGCCCAGGCGGACGGTGCCAACGCCGCAAGCAGGAAGGCGCCCGCTAGTGCCAGCCGCCAAGGAGTCATTGGGGCATCGATGCGGCCATCTCACCCGCGGAGGCGGGCGCGACGGAAGCTCCGGTCGCCGCGCGCGACTGGGGCGCTCCGCTCGGCCAGCCCCGATTTCGCGGAGGCGCAGCAGTGGGGTTCCCAAACGTCGAATCGTCCAGCGGCGCATTCAGCACCACCGCTTCTATCTGCATCCTGTCCGGCGTCGCGGCGGACCCGCCCCCGGTCGAGATCAGAAAGGGAACCTGCAACCCCTCGACACTGCGGTAGTCGCCATAGATCGCCGACACCCGACGCTGCTCGCCGCCGGGGCCTTCGACCATCCGGTCGTACCGGACCTCGAGGAACGTCTTGGCGTCAACCCAGACGTCCTCGTCGCTGC
This sequence comes from Deltaproteobacteria bacterium, assembly GCA_025358085.1. GTDB lineage: Bacteria > Myxococcota > Myxococcia > Myxococcales > 40CM-4-68-19 > JANYKT01. The sequence goes on from JANYKT010000215.1 coordinate 13,443, forward strand.
CTTGCTCCGGGTGCAAAAGGAGGTGGTAGACCTTGCGGCCTTCGATCTCGTCGAGAGCCTTCAAGGACACCGGAACGCCCTTGACGAGGTGAGCGATCAGCGGACCGTCGATTCCGTGCCCCGCTCGCGCGGAGTTCAATTCCTGCGGCGTATATGGCTGCGCTTCCGGCCGCCCGCGGGTCGGACCCAGCTTCCAGCCGTGCGCGCCGTCGAAAGCACGCAAGGACTTGTCTCCCAGCGCATTGATCTGGAGCTGCAGCCGTGTCTGATTGGGCCGCTTCTGATCCAGCGTGAAGCGCATCCGTGGCAACGCCGTATGAGCGCTCTCGATACGCCCGGTCCACACCATGGTCTGGACCTTTCGCCACGCCTCGAGACCACCCCGTGCGGCCACGCTCCGGGCAACGATCTCGGACGCGGAGAGCTTTTGCGGGGAGCACCCTGCGGTCAGCAACGCGACCATGAGCCCCGCGGCAATCGATGCTGCTATCACGCGATTCATCACCTGACCTCCAGCGGTGTCTTTGCCTGCGACGTGCGCCTCAAGCCTTGGGCCGTGAGAACGCGGCCGCGTCGAGCTTCGGATTCACCGCGACCTTGTCGAGGACGATCTTGTGCTTCTGCGGATAACCGTCGACGACCGTCTCGAGCACGAAGGGAATCTTCAGGCCCTGCACGGAGCGGAAGTCCCGCTGGTACACGAAGACGTTGTGCAGCTTGCCGTCCATCCGGCGGGGGGCGCCTTCGACCTTCACGTCGAGAAAGCTCTTCGCGTCGATCCAGACGTGCCGCAGCGCGCCCGCCTTGGTGGTCAGCTTGAGCTTGTAAGCCTCGCGGCCCTCGACCTTCTCCATGCCCTCCAAGGAGACCTTTTCTCCCTTCGCCTCGTAGTCGATGAGCGCGCCGTCGATGTCGCTGCTGTCGGCCTCGGCTTTCGCTTCCTCGAGCGTGAACGGCTTCACTTCGTTGTTGTTGAGATAAGGTCGCACCTTCCAGCCGTTGGTGCCGTCGTAAACCTGGACCGCGGTCTTGCCCGCGAACTCGATCTCCAGGCGCGACTTCTTGGGGCGCTGCCTCGCCAGCTTGAAGGGCAACTGCACCTGCTTCTCGGGCTCGGTGCTGCCGGGGTCGACCGCGATCTCGCGCCGCGCCTTGCGGCTCGACGGACCGGGGCGTGACATGCGCATGCTGCGGCTGACCGAATCGCCCGCGCCAGCGTCCATCTTGCCGCTCATCGAAAGCGTCTGGACGGCCCGCCACGCCTGCGGGCCCCCCCGCGCCGCGACGTGCTTCTGGATGATCTGCGCGATGCTCAGGCGCGAGGATTTCTTCTTGCTCTCGGCCGCGATCAGCGTCGACGAGAAGGCCAGGCACAAGCTCACGGCCAGGAGCGCAAACTTCCTGACCCTCGCCGCCCGAACAGCGCGTCGCAAACTGCCGATGGAATTGACAACTGACAAGGCCTGCCTCCACTTTGAGATGCCAGCAAAACCAATCATCCGCCGAACAGCGATCTCACGTTCCCGGCTGCCGCTACGATCGCCGGCAACGCGCTAGTCGACCACCAGGCCCTGAGCGCGGAACTGCCCGATGACCACGTCGACGCGGTCGCCCTTCTTCACCGGCCGACCCTTGTTCGAGAACACCATCCAGTAAGCCTTGCCCGTCTCGGGCGCGCCGGTCTGGCGCAGTTGACCGATCTTCGACATCGTCGGCACCACCAAGCTGACGCCGGCCCGCGGGTCGATCAACGACGGTTCGTTCTTCTTCTCGTTGAGCGCCGCGGCCTTGTCCGGGTCCAGCACCCGGTAGCTGAAGCGCACGACCTCGCCCGACTCTGCCAACCTGACGGTGACGTCGTCGATGCCCCAGATCTGCTGGTAGAAGAGGCCGGCGCGACCCGCGAAGCGGCCCGGCTGGTAGGGCGACGACTTGGGAGCCTGATCCGCGGCGGATTGCTTCGTGGTGTCGGGCTTCTTTTGCGACCGCTCGGCAGCAGTGGCCCCGACGCAGCCAGCGAGCACGACGGCGAGGAACAACGCGCCCGGCAAAGAGTTCAACATGGCGCTTATCATACCACTCGGCGGGTCACTGAGAGAAACGCGCCCCCGCGGGAACGAGTGGGCCTTCACCTTGACCCGCCTGCGTCCGGCACTGCCGTGGATTTGGGTCTGGTGAGCTGCATCCAATGCTCGACGTCGGGTCGCTGGGCGGTATCTGTGCCGGGTGCTGGCTTCGCCGCTTGGTACCTCAGCCTCTGCTCGTCTTTCAGCATCGCGCGGATTCGATCTCCCGTCCGGTCCAGGATGGCCCGCATGGCGTCCATGCGGTCTGCGCCAGGGATGGCCGGGTCGCCCCGGACTCGCCGGATCTGCTCGGCTTGACTCCTGAGGATTTTCCTCAACTCGTCTTGCTGCCGAGCGTCGAGGTCGAGCCCCTTCGAGAGCATCCTGACACGCTTCTCAAGTCCAGAGCGCGCGACGCGGGGCCGCGCGTTGCGCCGGGCCGGCTCAGCTTTGCGCGCTCCGGCCGCCGGTGCCACGTCGGCGTAAGCAGGCGCGCAAACAAGGCAGGCGATCACGCACAACAGTCTTGGAGAGCTGCTCCAAGGGCCTGTCTTGCTCGTCGATGATGCCGATCTGGTCATCTGGTTCGAGGCCAATGCCGGGCCGGGCATAGAGAATCATGCCCGGCCCGGCCGCATTGCCTAGTTGCCCGTGTAGCCAAGCGTCTGGGTCGCCAGCGCGGCTCCAGTGTCGGTTACAGTCAGCGTCCCTGCGATCGTGTTGAGCGTGCCTGCCGGCGGCGTGTAGGTCACGTTGACCTGGCAAACCGCGCCGGCAGCCAGACCTGCTCCGCCGATCGGGCACGCGCTCGTGCCTAGATTCGCCGCGCTGTATGAGCCCGGGTTGGTCTGACCGGCGTTGACGGCGATGCTGATGCTGGCGATGACCAACGGTGCGGTGCCGCCGTTGGTGATGGTCGTCACCACGCTCTTGGCGGTCCCGGTTGCCGGGGTTGAAGTCAGCACCGTCGATCCACCACCAAACGTGACGGCCGCCTGGGTGCCGGTGCCGGTGAGAATCGCCGTCCGGTTCAGCGTGCCACCCGCCGCGTTGATCACCGTCAGCGTCGCCGCGCGACTACCCGTCGCGCTCGGGGCGAAAGTCACCCCGATCTGGCAGGTCCCGTTCGGCGCCAGCGTCACCCCGACTCCACCGGTGATGCAGGTGTCGCTCGCGATGGCGTAGTCGCTCGCGTTGGCGCCAGTCAGCGTCGCCCCGGTGTTGCTGATCGTGATCGGCCCGATACCAGTGTTCGTATACGTGAAGGCATGCGCCGCGCTGGTGGTACCCAGCGGTTGGTTCCCGAACGCCGGCGTACCGGCCAGCGTCGCGGAGGCCGACTGGCCCGTGCCGCTCACCGTGACTGCGGGCGTGGTGGCGGCGTTCGGCAGGTGCACCTGCATCGTCGCAAACCGCTGTCCAGCCATGACACCGGCCGGCGTGAAGGTCACGTTGATCGTGCAGGTCGAGCCCACGGCGATCGGCGTCGCGCAGGTGTTCGTCTGCCCGAAGCTGAGCGGGTTGAGGCCGCTGAAATCGATCGTTCCGACGGTCAGCGGTCCGACGCCCGTGTTGGTGATCGTCACCGGCTGCGCCGCACTGGTCGTGCCCAACTGCTGGGCCGCGAAGGGTGGCAGCGAGGCCGGCGACGCGCTACCCGAAGGCTGCTGAGCCGAACCGCTCAAGGAGGTCTGCAGCGGCGTCACCACGGCGCTCTGCAGGACCACGTTCAGCGCTGCGCTGCGTGGACCCTTGCTCCCAATCGGCGAGAAGGTCACGTTGATGGTGCAGGCCCCACCCACCGGGAGGGTGACCGGGAAGGTCCCGCAGGTGTTGGTCTGCGCGAAGTTGCCCGGGTTGGTACCACCGAGCGCGATACCGTTGATCGTCAGCGGCCCGATGCCCGTGTTGCTGAGCGTCAACGCCTGCGGCGCGCTGGCCGTGCCCACCTGCTGGGGGGCTGCGAACGTCACCGCCGACGGCGACAAGCTACCCGACGGCTTTTGGGTCGTTCCGCCCAGGCCAACTTGCAGCGGCGTGGTCGCAGCTCCCGGCAGGGCGATGTTCAACGTCGACGTCGGTGTCAGCGTGACTCCATTCGGTGTGAACATCACGTTGATCGTGCAGCGCGCACCGACCGCCAGCGTCGTCGGCAGCGTGCCGCAGGTGGTGCTGGCGATGGCGAAGTTGGCCGGGTTGGGCGCACCGAACGCGAGGTTGCCGATGGTGAGCGGTCCGGTGCCGGAGTTGCTGAGCACCACCGGCTGCGGCGCGCTGGTGGTCCCGATCTGCTGGAGCGCGAACGTCAGAGACGTCGGTGCCACCGCGCCCGAGGGCGCCGTGACCGTGAACGGCAGGCTGTTGCTAGTCCCGACAGGCGTGGTGACGTTGACATAGTGTACCGCCAGCATAGTGAACGCATTGATGTTGAACGTCGCCTCGATCAAATTGGCGGTGACCACGGTGAAGGCGACCGTGATGTTCGTAGAATTCACTGTCACCGCAGTGGCGCCGGTCAGGTTTTTCCCGACCAGATTCACGGTGATGGTCTGGTTGCGCGTGGCTGTGTTCGGAGTGATCGAGTTTAGCGCCGGTCTGTCTTGGCCCGCGGCCTGGAATTCGATCGCGCCGATGTCGATGGCGGTCCCTATGTCCGGTCTCGGGTTTCCGAAGAAGTCGGTCGGCGGCGCTAGCTTCCCCGCCACAGTATTGGCGGTGATGAAGTCGATCGCCGGAGAACCCGCCGCTAGTGCGAAGTTGCCGAGCTGCGCGCCGGTTACCGGGCTTGTCAATGCCAGCGGGCCCCACCGCATGTTGACCCAGTTGTTGCCCTCGTCCACGGTCGCCGACGGGGCCAGGCTGAACACGAGCGGGTTCTGGCCGCCGACCGCGCCCATCAGCTCGTTGGTTCCGGGTGGCACCTGCCAACCCATGATGCCGTTCTCAGGTGGCGTGCGCGAGCCGTTGCAGTACTGGCTGACGATGGGGCTCGTGACCGGAGCCAGGTTGTTCGAGCCGCCGTAGGGCGCAATGACGGTGAGCGCCGAATACGCCGGGGCGAACCCGTCCGCACTGTGGTTGGTCAGACCGGTGTCGCCGCGTACGCCGAGGTCCCAATAGCTCGACGGGACAACAGTCGCGGGAGCCGCGGGATCGATGGGACTGCAGCTGCCCGTAGCCGTCTGGGATCCAGCCTGCGTATTGGTGAACGCGTTGTACAGCGTCACCTGGTGCTGCTGGCTTTGGTGATTCGAGAGGAATCCGCCGCCGACGCCGATGACGAACGAGCGATTCTGCCAAATCACGTCGTTGTACAGCAGCGGAACCGAGTAGTTGCGGCAGGACCATCCGGTGGCCGTGTTGACCCCGTGCCCTGGCGGGCAGGTGACGCCCGCGGGCATGTTTAACGCCAGCTGCACGCTGTTCCTCGCGCTCGCCAGGCCGGCCACCTGGGGGCACGAGCCTGTGCCGGTGTTCACGGTGCAGATGACGTTCTTGGTGGGGTCGACCGGCGCGCTGGCCAGCTGCGCGAACAGCGAGCCGAAGAGCGGTCCTGCCGACGCCGTGGCGTCGTTGCTGACGATGGTGTTGTTGACGATGTTCACGAAGAGCGCGTCCTGGAGGGAGATGCCGGCGCCGTCCCAGCCCGCGACGTTGTTGGCGATGACGTTGTTGGTGACGTTGACCGAGTTCCAAGCGGCGAAGTTGACCAAGCCGTTAGGGAAGTTGAGCACGTCGGTGCCGTTGACGTGCTGCAACCGCAGGCCGCCGCCGCTGCCGCTGCTGGCGGCGTTGCCCAGGATCAGGTTGGCGTTGATGAGCAGGCCCGGACCGGTGCCGTCGCTCGGCCCCACCGTGCCGGGCGTCGGGACGCAGTCCTGATCGTTGGTCACGCCGCAGAGAGGATCGACGTCGGGAGCGCCCATCACCAGCACGCCTGCGCCGTTGGTGGTGATGCTGGGGTTGGTGCTCTGGTTGAAGACGACGGTGTTGTGCTCGATGGCGCCCTGCTTGATGAACCCGATGTGGGCCATGCCGCCGCCGTCGCCCGTGCTCATGTTGCCGCACACCCAGTTGTTGGTGAACTTGTAGTAGTCGGCGCCGTTGCAGATGCTGACGCCGCCCGCTCCCGCCGGGGTGGACGAGAAGAGCTGGTCGCCCATCGAGGAGTTCGAGTTCACCGCGTTGTTGTGGACGTTGACGTTCATGTTGTAGCAGAACGGCAGGGCCTGACCCGGGATGTTGGTGTTCAAGGTGGCCTCGCACGAGCCCGGGAAGGAGAGGGGCGCCACGCCGGCCGCCTCAACGTCGACGTGCTCGCCCTGGCCGACCGTGATGCCGCCCGACATGGTTCCGGTGTTGTTGTTGACGCGGTTGTTGGCGATCTGGAGGTTGTGCGCCCAGCCGTGCACGAAGATGCCACCGCCGCCCTGGGAGCTGTTGGTCAGGCTCAGGCCGTCGATGCTCGACGGGTTGCAGTAGTAGTTGCTCGGATAAGGGTTGGTACCATCGGGGTTGCTCTCGCAATCCGACGCGGTCAGGAGGGTCACGTTGTTCGGGAACGCAGACCCTGCGCCCGTCCCGTAGGGATCCGGCGCGCCTACGCCGTTGACGCTCAAGTTCACGCCCTTGCCGAAAACGGTGACGGCGGCTCCTTCCTTCGCGCCCATCAAGCTGGGCTCGATCAGCTGCTCCGCCAGGTTGCCGTTGACGGTGCTATCCCAGGCCACCAAGCTCTCCATCGGCAGTCGGTCCACGATCATGGCCGGGTAGACGGCGCTGCCGTTCGGCGTGCCCACTAAGGTCGGGCAGCTCAGCGGGTTCGTCTTGTCCGGAGGCCGGCCGTTGGGCGTCAAGCCGAAGAGGCACGCGACCTCCAGGCGCCAGGGGTTGAGCCTGCCGGCGGGCTGCGGGTTGCCGTCAATGACGCTGGACGCTGCGCCGACGCCCTGCAGGCGGACCGGCTTCCACATCAAGACCATCTCGGTGTACTTGCCGGCGGGAAGGATGATCATGTCGCCCGGCATCGCGGCGTCGATCGCCGACTGGATCGTCTGGCCGGTGGTCAAGAGCGTCGGCTTCTTACCGCCGATGGTGACCGTCACCGCGTCGATCGAGGTCTTGCCGTTGCCATTCGTGATCACCAGCTGACCGCACTGCGCGGCCGAAGTACCCGTGGGCATGTACTGAGCCTGCTGCTGAACGGCGCAGGCCGGAACGCCGGAGGGCACCGTCACCGTGAGCGTCGTGTCGCTCCAACCGGTGATCGTCGCTGGGACGCCGCCGATGGTGACGCTCGAGACGGCAGCGCAGCTCGTGCCCACGGCGGTGCACTGGCTTCCAAAGCCATAGTGGCGGGTGACCTTCGATTGATTGTACGGAGCGGCCGTGGCCGAGGGCCCGGAGTAGCCGTAGTTTTCCACGATTTGGTTGCCCAGCGCGTTGATCGTCAGCGTGCTCGCGCTGGTCACGGGCGCGTTGACCCAGGGCCCGGTGAGGTCGCTCGAAGTGACCGACGCAATGGCCGGCGTGGCATCCGGATAAGCACAGTCAGGATGGTTGAAGCCTTCCGAGAAAGCCGCCGTGGGCACGACTGGCGTGTCGAAGTAACCGGTCTGGCCGGGCATGAACGGCAGCTCGTAGCAGAACTGGCTATAGCCGGGCTGGTACTTGGGATCGAGGCCGCCGCTCTGGGCCCAGCTGGCCGGCGGGTTCGGCGTGTCCGAGCCGGAGTCGTTCATGCACACCACCATCATGGTGGGGGCATAGCCCGTCGGGTTGGGCGGGTTGACCTCCCAGGTCGAGTAGCTCAGGCCGTTATAGGTGCCGAACGCATCGGCGTACGTGCGGCCGACCTCGTTGCCCGACCAGTCCTTGATGGAGACCGGCAGGTTCGGAGGTGAGAACTTCTCGCCGAACTGCGGGGAGAACGGATCGAACTCACCGGTGAAGTCATCGCTGATGATGCCGGTGAAGTGCGACGCGGCGTGGGTCGAGGTGTAGATGAAGAAGTCGGTCAGCACGTTAACCTGCTCGGTCAGCGTCACCTCTTTGCGGTCGCAGAGGTTGCGAGTCGCGCCGGCGAACGGCGCCACTTCGGCCGACCCAGGAAACAGGCTCATGAAGTCGGGCACTACGCGCGCTGCTCCGGCGCACGGCCAGATCTGTGATTGGGTCTTCTGCGCGTCGTTGCCGCCGTTCGGATTCGCGCCCAGGCTCATGGTCTGGTTCTGCGGATTGTTCGGGTTGTACGCGGCGCCCACTGCGGCCTGGTCGGGCAGGATGAAGACGTTGCCGAACCCGGCGAACTGCTGCGCCACCGGCGCGATGAAGTTGTCGCCGATGAGGATGTTCTTGTCCTCCTCCTTGACCAGCTCGTAGCCCTGGGGAACGACGACCTCGACGACATACTTGCCGGGCGGCAGCATCGGCATACCCGCGCTGCCCGGACCGAAGGAACCAGGCGTCGTGCTACCGCCGTAGCGATATGGATCGTTGTTGTCAGGATTCGTCACGCAGGCGGTGCAGTTCGTGGCCGTCGGCTTTCCGCTATTCGGATCCATCGCGGTCACGCTGGGGAAGCTGAACATGCCGTCGTACGGCGCCGGCTGCAGCTGATTCCAAGTGTGCATACCGTCGTAGCACTTGAACTGGGCCTGGTACGGGAGGGGCTTGGTGTTGCCGGCTCCGTTCATGAGGAGGTCGAGCCACTCAGGCTGGTTCCTCAGCCCGTAGAAGAAGACGTCGCTGGTCGACTGGCCAGGGCAGCTGATGTTCGGAACGTAGACAGTATTATTGAAATTAGCGTTGCAGCCGGCAGGGGTGTTCGTGCCGGTGCACGCGGTGCCGCTCTTGTCGTTGAACGAGACGGGCGTCGTTCCGTCGGCGCCGAGGCGGAAGCCCTGCGCCCAGTCGTCGAAGCTGCTGGTGTCGGTGTGGTCCACCAGCGTCAGGGTCGGAGTGACCCCGTCCGAGGTGACGCCCTCCGTGTAGAGGTTGATCCTGACGTGCGGGACCATCGGCTCCCAGCTCAGCTGGGTGAGAAACTGCGGATCATCGAACGGCCGGGTCGAGGAGTACACGACGTGGCCGTGGATGCCGCCGGTCTCGCCGGCCACGAACGGCTTCTTGCCGAACTCGAGGAAGTTGTTCTGTCCCGCGTACCCCTGCCAGCCGTAGGAGCCGAACCAGAATGGCGGATCGATACGGCCAGTGGAGTTGTTCGTGGTCAAGCTCTTGACGGAGTTCCCGAGCGCGAACTGGGCCCGGGATGAGGTGCAGTCCGCACCCTCGGCGCAGTAGACGGCGCCCGGCACGGACAGCTCGGGCGGCAGCGGAGTCTTCTCGAAAGTATTGGCCAGGTGGTCGCCGATGTTGGAGCTGCCGCACGGTGCCTGCGCACTCATGTTTCCCAGGCACGCAGTGCCGCCCGGTGAGCTACCGTCCACGGGCCCGCCAGAGTCATAGACCACGTGCGTTCCCGTGCTCTTGAAGCGGGTGGAATCGGTCTCCACCATATACCAGCTGAACAGTGGGAAGACCTCGTTGAAGGCAGCGTAGCCGTTCAGGTCGGTGTTGTTGAAGTTCGAGAAGCTGCCATCGCGGAAGCGGATGTTGGTCGGGACCAGGGCGAGACCAGCCTTGTTGGCATCGGAGACGCCGTTGCCGTTGTCGTCGAGGAACGTCCGCGTATAGATGTTCGCCTGCCACTGGTGCGATGCCATCTCGCCCATATGGACGAGGGAGTTGGGAACGATCGTCCCCTGGCATGCTCCCGCCAGAGTAGACCCCGCGCAGCCCAGGCCCACGGGCGTGGAGATGCCATCGACGATCTGGTCGTTCCACTGGTCGAAGACGGTGATCTTCCAGTTGCCCGCCGGGATGCCATTGAAGGCGAAATTCCCGGCACTGTCGCACCTGGTGAACGCGAACTCCGCCCCGTCCGGATCTCCCAGGCTGACGTAGCACTGGGTGAACGCGAAGCTGGTGCGACTCCCGCTACCGTAGAGCCGCTCGTCAGGCGTGCGGCTCATGCGGGCAGTGGTGACCTGACCATCCACCTTGTTGGTGCAAGAACCGGCGGGCAGATTAGCGCAGAGGCTACCGAGGCGGTCGTTGATGACCTTGGGGTTGGCGAAGCCGATGGTGACGTGGTAACCGGCCGGACCGAACTCCTGGAAGTAGCCCGGCTCGCCGATGCGCAGGAAGGCGTCGTGACCCTTCTGGCCGTCCAGGGTGTTGGTCTGCAGCCACTCCTCGCCGCGGGCGATCCGGTCGGAGCCAGGGGTGGCGACGACCGTGTATCGCCCCGGGTAGAGGTTGGCGACCACCGCTTGACCTGCCAGCGGCGACAGGGTGACACCGTCCGACTCGTAGGTCGGGCAGGTCACGATCATGCTGGTGATGCCCTTCTGGCATCCCTTCGCCTGAGGATTGGCCGCACACTGGGCGGGCGTCGCCGGGAGGCCTGGCAGGAGGGCGTTTTGAGTCACGTTCTGCGAGATCGGGCAGGCGTCGTTGCCGGTGCGCGGATCGATGGTGCCAGCCAGGCTGTTGGAGAGCGGCTGGTTGAACATGTCGTAGGTCGGTTGGCCGGTCGAGTCACCGGTGCCGCCGGCCACGTCAAAGAGGGTGACGTTGAAGCTCCCGAGGCCGGGCTCCTGCGGCGAGAGCACGTCGATGCCGCCGCCCGCGTTGTGTTCGCCGTCGAGCGGGTAGTCGTCCTGGAAGACGAACACGGACAGCTTCGCCGTCGGGTACGGGCTCGGCTGGGAGAACACCGTCACGCTCCCCTGTCCCGGAGCGATTTGCGCGCCGCCCATGCCGTGGCCGCAATGTCCAGCGGCGGTGCAATCCGGCTGGCCGCCGAATCCGGAGATGAACGGTTGGGCCGCGTCGCCCGGCAGCACGGAGATGTAGTACCGCTTGCTCGGATCCAGGTGGACCATGGTGGGGTCGGTCGTCTGCAGTCCGGCGAGCGCGCTCCCAACCCGGCAGGCGCCGTTGCCGACATCACACACGGCGGGCACTCCCCCGAGCGTCTGAAGGGACTCGCAGGAGAGCTGACCAGTGCAGCCGGTGGCCATGATAGGCATGTGGCTGGTGTGGAAGTTCGTTCCGAAGAACGGCGGGGCGCCCTCGGGCGTGACCGGCTTGCAGTTGCCCGTGGAGGTTCCCCCGGGGTTCAAGTTGAGCGAGCAGGTGGGGTCGATGAAGAACGTCCGGTCTTCCTCGATGATCCAGCGATAATCCTGTAGTCCGTTAGCGCCGATGGGCAAGGGCTGCTTGCTTGCGCCGTCGAGGATGGTGACGGTCGGGCCATTCCCAACTGGGAAGTTCAGCGTCGCCGTCGCGGTTGCAACCTTGCCCAGAGCGGTCTGAGCCGAGAAGCTGAACGTGTAGCTGCCCGCCGCGGTGACATTCGCGGTGAAGCCACCATTCGCATCGATCGACACGGACCCCGTCCCGGGGCCGCTAACACTACTCAAAGTCACAGTCGCCGGGACCGGCTGCTGGGTCGCGGAAGCCGGGGTCGCCCCCATGATCGAGAGGGGCAGGCCCGCGCCATCCGTGCAGGTGGCCAGGAGGCCGGGAGGCTTGACGGCGATGTAGCTCGACACGTTTGAACTAAAAGAAAGCGGGGGAGTCGTGGAGCAGGCAACACCAGTGTCGGTGATGTTCGTCGCACCCAGGGTCACCGTCGCCGTGACGGTGGCCTTGTTGCTCGCCTGGTAGACGAACGAATCGGAGGTCGAATTCCCCGGGATGATCGTCGCCGTCGCGCTGGCGCCGGTACCGCCGCTGCCCGTGATCGTGACCGAGGGCACCGTGGTGTAGCCGCTGCCGATGTAGGTGACCGTCAGGCTGGTGATGATTCCGCCGAGATTCGCGGTCCCTGTGGCGCCGGTGCCGGTGCTGTCAGCGATGGTCACCGCGGGCGCGGCGGTGTAACCGCTGCCACTGTTGGTGACCATGACCGAGGTGATGACGCCCGTGCCGGGCGCGGTCGATGCCGTGATCGCGGCGTTGCACGTGCCGCCGCTGTCCGTGATGGTGACGGTGGGGGCGGTGGTGTAGCCGCTACCCGGGGTGGATGTGATTGTCATGCTGCCAGCAGCCGCGGTCGCCTGGACCGTGGCCGGCGTTCCGCCCGCAACATTGGGAACGCTGACAGCAACGCTCGGACTCACGCAAGTGGTGCCCGGGAGGCTGACGGAGAACGAAGCGCCATAGGCCACGACCGGCGACGCCGTCGCGGGGGTACCAGCGCCAGGGGGCGGGACGATCGTAACGGCCGGAGCCGTATATCCGCCGCCAAAGCCTCCGGTCAGGGTCGTCGATGCGGTCCCGCCGACCGTGACGCTTCCTACGCCGTTGGTGCCGACGGTGGCCGTGGCAGTGGCCGTCGTGCCGCCCACCGTTCCCGGCGGAGCGATGGTGACGACCGGCGCCGAGTAGCCGATACCGCCGCTCCCCAAGGCCAATGAGATTCCGGCTGCGCTGGGCACGTAGGTGAACGTGCCGTTGGCATTCAGCGTCAGCTGACCGTTGATCGGTGGCGTGAGCAGTCTGGCACCGAGCACGTTGGTGTCGTTGGCGAGAACGCCCCTGGCCGGATTCGACACAGTGAGGGTCCGGCCCGCGACCATGGCGTTGTAGAAGTCATTTTTGGCGACGACGGCGCCCGCGTTGCTCGCGGCCGCTGCAGGCACGCCGCCGCCATTGACGCCGATGTATGCGAGCATGCCGCTGTCCCGATCCACGGCGTTTCCCGAGAGACTGAGCTCGCGGTCGTAGATGGGCAGGGCTGGCGCCCCGGCACTCGGGACGTTGATCATCACGTCATAGGTTTTGCCCGCCGCCATGAACACTTCGTTCTGCACCCGGGCGAGGCCTGGCAGCACGTTGCCGTCTTCGGCGATCAGCGAGAATCCAGGAGTGCCAACCGCGCCCCCGGTCGTCGGGCCGACGATCGCCGGCACGTGCATATGAAGGCCGGCGTTGACGAGGCGCACCAGCAGGTTGCCTGTCACCGGCGCAGCGCTGGTTCCCGCCGGGATCGCCGGGAAGAGCGAGTTCGTAGCGTTGGTCTTGTCGAACGAGACGCCGTTGATTAAGTAATAGAATGGCGTGTAATTGACCACGGGCGGATAGCAGGCCAATGCGCCGTTGCTGCACGTCGTGCTGTTGGTGAGGGCCAGCGCCGCCACCGCCGTGCCCCCGCTTCCAACGCCGCCTTGGAACGAGATGATCGGAGCCGCCGTATAGCTGCCCGGGGTGGTCAGAACGATAGAGGTCACCTGGCCCAGCGTTGGACTCCCAACGGTGAGATCGACAACGGCCGTCGCGATCGCGCCCGTCACGGCCCCGGTCACGCCGTTGAACAGAACAGTGGGGGGCGACGTGTATCCCGTGCCTCCGCTGACGAGCTGGATCGAGGCGACCGGCGACGAAGAGTACGGCCCGTAGGTAGCAGCCTCCTGGAATCCGACCGTGTTGACCGCGTTGTTGACCGCGCCGTTCAGCCAGGGATCAATCTCACTGAAGACCAGCGGCAGCTCGGCATTGTACTGGACCGCCGTCGCACCCGTTCCATAGGCGGTGCCAAGAGCAGTCGCCGTGGGCGGGGCGGTGACCACCAGGACGCCGTACAGGCCCATCGGAACCTGGATCGACGGGTGCGTGCCGGACTGGATCAGGTAGGTGCCGGGATTGAGGTTGTTCCAGGAGAGCGTGGTAGCGACCGCAGATCCAGCCGCGACCTCGGTCGCGAACGACTGCACGCGATCCGCCTGTATCTTCGGAACCCACACCTTGCCGGTGTTCGTGATCGGCCAGGTCGTCCCCCTGTTCTCGTGCGCGGGGCTTTTCGCGGTCGTTCGGATCGAGCCGAGACCGCCGCCCAACTGGCCCACGATCACCAGCGAGGTGGGGATGGAGTTGGGCACCGTGGCGCCCGTCGGCGTGAACGACAGCTTATTGGTCAGGTTGATGGTCAAGCTGGTCGTTGTGCCGGTATAAGGCACGGTTATTACGACCGGCGACCAGACGGCTGCGCTGGTGGAGCCGTTCAGCGACGAGCAGCCCGCGGGCTGCACCGTGGGCTGCGACGCGTCGCAGCTGAAGCCCCACATCGGCACGGCCGTGCCGTCTGGCAGCGCGGTCGTGGACGGCCCCGCGGACAGATTGACCGCCTGAGCGACGGACGCGCCGCTCGCGAGGAGAATGAGACCTGCCGCGATTCCCGGCTTGATCAGGAGCAACTTAAGGGTGTCAGATCGCATTTTGCTGTTCTCCTGGTCCTAAAACGATTCGTCGATTTTGAATTCGCGGGAGTCGACCAGCATCATCATCAACATTCCGCCTGGGAAGATGTTGCTCGTCGTGATCTCGCGCTCGTTGTGGGAGTGCCACATGAAGGCGAAGCCGGCCTCACCGGAAGCTGAGTTCGCGACGGTGCCCGAGGGCCGGGTCGTGCCGGTCGTGCCGCACGAGCCGGCGGCGGCACCGGGGCTGCATCCTGTCGCTCGGCGGGTCGCGTCTGGCCCCAGGTAAGGACTGCCGCCATACCAGGCGCCGTTGGCGAAGAGATTCGGATCGGGCAGCGTCACCGGGCCTCCGGCCCCCACGTCGCCGAACGGGTTCGCCTGGACCGGCTTGTTGTGGTCCTGGCACCACTCGAAGTAGTTCAGTGCCGTGGGATCGGCGGTGTTGTAGCCATTGGCGTCCGGAGTGCAGGATAGCTGGGCGGCCGGGTCCGGGGACGACGGAGTGTGACCGTACATATCCCAGTTCAATCCTCTGCCCGTGAAGTAGAAGATCCCATCCATCGCCAGGCCCGGCGTGGTCGTGGTGGTGAAAAGGAGCGGCCCGGCGAGGCTGTTCGGATCGGTGGCGCTCAGGATCAGGTTGCCGTCGCGGCCCAGGATGCGCACGTGATTGCCGTGCTCGTGAAACGGGTGCTGCCAGCGACCCTGGCCGATGATGCGGAGTAGCACCTGCTCACCCGGGTGCATGTGCGGGTTGCCGTTGTAGGGCTGGTTGGGATACTGCGCCGCATAGTTCGGATCCATGTCGTCCGGCATCGAGCGGCCGTTGATCATGAAATAGGCCGGATGATAGGGCTCGGTCGGCACCTGCAAGGTGGTTTGGCAGGGGTTCCCGGTTGGATTGTTGATCTGGCAGGCAGCGATGGCGTTGATCTGTTCCGACGCCTTGGTATGGACGTTGGGATCGATCTCGGAGAACTGGAAGAGGTACTCGCGGTCGTAGCAGGTCTTGGCGTGACCGTAGGCCGCCGTCGCGAGACGGAAATCAGTTTCGCCGTTGTTTTTCTCGGCAGCAAGATTCGAGGCAGCGATGCCCGACGTGCAGGCGGCCGGGATGGTCTTCGGTATCACGATGACCGCGCCGTAAAGGCCCATCTCCACCTGCAGGTCACCCTGGGTGCCACTGGAATAGGCGCGGGTTCCAGCGGAGGACGCGATGAACGAGTAGGTCACAGTGTTGCCAGGCGTCGCCTCACGCGTCAGCAGACCGGCGACGCCGCCGGTCGTGGTCACGTTGAACCCCGGGAAGAGGATCGACGTGTTACCCGCCACGGCGGGAAGATTGTTAGTCAGCGTGACGGTGACGGCGTCGCCTTCCGTGACGATCAGCGTCGGCCCCGGCACCTGCATCGTCGGGCACTTCGCGCCCGTCATGGCCGGGGCAAAGCCGCTTGGCGCGCTCGTGCAACCGTAGCCCCAGGAATAGATCATTTTCCCGTCTGGCTGCGAGACATACGCCGGCTGCGCGGTCAGGTTGAAGATTGGAGCGCTGGCTCCGCCGGTGATCCCCGGCGCCGCCGCGATGGCGGCGGTCGACAGCAGCCCTGACGCAGCCATCGCGAGCAGGGAGAAAGCGCGGCAATTTGCTAACACGGATTTCGTTGGCATTGAATTCATGGCCTATCTCCCGCCCATGCGAGTCGAGCGCGGTGTCGTCTTGAGGCTGCCAGACGATGCGGTGACGGCGGCGCCGGTGAAGGCCGCGTCAACAATGCGCACCTCGGTCATCAGCCCGCCAAAGTTCTCGGCGTCGTTCGACAAGTGATCCAGGTTCGGCGTGTAGAGGTAAAACACCTGGCCCGCCGTGTAGCCGGTCGCATCCAGGATCACGTCGAGCGATTCGCCGCCGCCGAGCGTGATCGAATTGGTGTTGTAGTACATGTTGTTGCCGGCCTGGTCGCGCAGGAGCTTGGCGTTGTAGCCGATCACCTTCATCGGGATTCCGAGCAAGGCGAGCGTCTGGTACTCGGTGACGTCGAGGTCCGAGATGCGCAGCAGGGCCTTCTTGCCGGCGGGGATGTTGATGATCGAGTTCATCGGCTGGGAGTAGTGCGCGCTGCCGTCGCTCGTCTGCGTCACCATTGGGTCGGCTTCGACGGTATCGGGATAGCTGCGCCCGTTGAGCAGGAAGTACTTGTCCTTCATGTCGGTGAAGCCTTCGAGGTTGAAGGTCATGCCGACGAAGTGGAAGTTGGGATCGAAGCCGTGGATCTGGATCGGATACTCGACGTCGTAGTAAGTCGAGCCGTCGCCGTCGTTGTAGGCGTAGTTGCCCGTGGCCGCGCGAGTCGCGAGATTGCCGGCCGACCCGCCGATCGGCAGCGGGTTCGAGCACAAGATGTCGTTCGCGGAATTGCAGGCGGTGCGCAGATCGCCCTGCTGAATATTGAGTCCCGCGTAAAGGGAATTGTTGAGCGGCACCCGGTTCTGCCGCGGCCGCACGTAGAGTTGGCCCACCATGCCCATCTGGAGGTGCTCTGGCGGCGTGATGTGGCAGTGCCAGAAGTAGGTGCCGGCGTCGGGCGCGAGATAGTAGTAGGTGAAGCTGCTGCCGATGTTGATCGCCACCGAGGCGTCAGGCACGCCGTCGTAGAAAGAGGAGGCGTTCGGATAGCCGTGAAAGTGGATGGTGTGCTGCTCGAAGAGGTCCGGCCGCATGATCATGCCGACGTTGCTCAGCGTCAGAAAGAACTCGTCGTCCTCGTCGATGGCCATCAGCGGCGCCGGAATGTTGCCGTTCATCACGGCAATGTCCATGAGCTGGCGCGGATCGACGTGCCCGTCGATCGACGCGATGCTCGCCGCGGTCGCGGACGTTGACGCGGTGACCTGGGCCAGGCCCGGGGTGCCGGCGACATACTGGAACGCTTGGCTGTTGGGGAATGCCAGCGTGGGATTCAGGAAGATGGTGTTTCCCGGCCCGGAACTTCCGACTGCGGTCACTTTGACAACGCCGTCGTATGGGCCGGTAGCGGGATTGGCGCCGGTGCCGGAGATGTTGACCGATTCGCCCAGCTTGAACGGCGAGGGCCGGTTCAGGATCACGGTCACCGTATTGGGGGTCACGCCGCTCGAGGCGCAGCTCGCCGCGACCAGCGAGTTGCTACAACCCTCGCTGATGTCATAGATGCTCTCGATGTTCGGGATGTCGGGCGAAAGGCCGACGGCGCCGTTGAAGTTGAACGTCCCCAGGGTGCCGGCGGAATAGCTCGGAGTATCAGTCGCGCCGTTGGTCGTGGCCGGGTCGCCGGGCTGGAGCGGCGCCAACGGCGTCGCCAGATTTCCCGGAAAGACTGAATTGAAGACGCTGGGGAACTCGGTTCCCGGCTTGCCGGCGGCGATGTCCGCGAGTCCCGAAAGTGGGCCGAACGAGAACATATAAGTCTGCGTCCCGTCGGCCATGGTGGCATAGCCGTCGCCGCCCGAGACCTGCTGGCACTTGACGGCGCCGTTGGTGTTGGTCGAGGGAACCAAGTACCCGGCGGTGCCGGCCGAGCCACCGCACCCGTTGAGGACTGAGCACTTGTACTGGGTCGCCGCGGTGTAGGCCGGCTCGGCGCTGGTGGCCGTCGGGTCGGGATGCGTGATGGTGCTGGTCGGACATTGCACCTGGAACGACTGCGCGCCCGCGGGCAACGCGAGTAGGAACGCGAGAGTGGATAGCAAGCCCGGCGAGAGCGAGAGAGCTGCACCCCGGATTACAGCAGTAGACGTTCTCACAAGCCTGGTCATGCGTCCTCCTGAACGCGGCTGCGAGTGCAGCCGTGCTTGACGAGCGAATAGAAATCCCGGCCTTGGCCGGCGAAATGAGATGCGGTGGCGGAAGTGGAGATGACTGCGGACGCAGCGGAGGTGAACGCGGCTCCGCACTGGCGCTGAGCGACTGAGCAGGGGAGCCCGCGCGAGCGCGTAGCGGCAAAAATTTGAGCTACTAAGGTGTTCATATCCCCCCCGGGACTAATAACAACTGAAGAGACACTACCAGTGGTGCCGTGCTGTAGTCAAATGCGGCACGAGCTACTTCTGGAAATTGACACCCCGTAATTACAGCGTGTTTGTAATTGGATTTCAGTCGAGACTACTTATTAATCAATCAATCCCGATGAGTGCGCGCCGCGCGCCGATCACCAGGATCGAGCGCGCCGACCGTGCATTTTTTTTTGAGATCGGCGCCGCGCGACCCCGATCAGCGATCGGCGCGCGCGTCTTTCAGGGCCGCGACAGCACCAGGCGCAGATCGGTGCGGCCCGCTTTCACGTCGTCCATCCGCGCTCGCGGATCGGCCGGATCCCGGGTCGTAGGATCGCCATCGGCATCGAGGCGCGCCTCGATCAAGACGTGCTCGGGAAACTCCTGTCCCATCATCGAATCGCGCTGCCCCAGCTCGAACTTGGCGGGAAAGATCGCGGGCATGCGCTTGACGGCGATGGGCGGTCCAGAGGTGGCGTGCGCGTTGCGCGCGAAGACGAAGAGGACACCTTGGGGCGTCGCGATGGACTTGAGCGCGGGCGCCAGCTCAATGACGCCCGCCACGCGCCGGCCGCCGCCCGCGGGAGCGGCGTCGCCTGCTGCGGACCTGGGCATGGGACCGCCGCCGCCCGCTGCTGACTTGGGCATGGGAAGGCGGGCGTGCGGATCGTCGCCCGCGCTTGCGGCGGCGACTTGGGCGGGCGGCGTCTCGCTCTGCAGATCGGTGAGCACGCGCGCGAGCTCGGCCGCGCGATCGGGGAACTGTCGCGACGCGTCCGCGATGGCTTTTCGCGCTTCGGGCATGCGCCCCATCCGCGCGTAGGCCATGGCCAGATAGACGCGCGCCTCAACCAGCGTGGGGTCCGCCACGGTCGCGCGCCGCAGCATCTCCAGCGCCGCGGGCGCCTGCCCCATCGCGATGCGCACCATCGCCTGGTAGGCGAGCGCGCGCGCGTTGCCAGGCTCGCGCTCGAGCACCTTCGAGGTCTCGTTCCAGACAGACATGTACTCGCGCCGCTCGACGCCGATGGCTGCCAGTGCGAGCCGCGCCTCCAGGTCCTCCGGATTTCGCTCGATGGCGGACTTGATCTCCGCGAGCTGCGCCTGGTCCTCCGGCGCGCCCGCTTGAGCGGGGAGATTGCCGGTGACCGAGCCGCCGGTCTCGCGCGGCTTCGCCGAGAGATAGACGGAGAAGCCGAGCAGCAGCACCGCGGCCGTGCTGGCGCCGCCCCAGAGGAAGCCGCGCATGGCGGGCTGCGACGGCGCTGACGGTCGAGGAGCCGGCTCGACTTCGCGCCGCGGGTGGCCGGCTTCATCGAGAGAGAGCAGCGCCCGGGCCGCCTCGAGCTCGAGCGCATAGCGCTCCTGCGCGAGCTGCGCCGGGGTTCGCTTGCCCGCGGCGTCGTCCAGCTCGAGGAGCTGTCGCAGGAGCGCGTCGCGCTTGCCGTCCAGATCGCGCACCTGCACCGTCGGCGCGCTCTCCTCGCCCGGGCGGGCGCGCCGCGCGGCTGCGAGCGCGCGCCACGCCAGCGCGCCTCCCGCGACCAGCCCGATGGCGAGGACGTAAACCGCCGGCAGCCAATCCACCGTCTGCGCCGCGTTCATGACCGGGAACCAGCCGGGCCGCCCGACTCGCCGCCCCGCGCGCCGGGGCCGCCCTCAATGCCGCCGGGCCAGCCGTAGGCGAGCTCGCGCACGCGGAGGACTGCCACGGCGAGGCGCGGGTCATCGGGCAGCGTGTGCCGCGAAGGGAGCTCCTCGGCCGCGGCGGGCGCCCTGCCCGTCCGCCGCAGCACAGCGCCTACGACCAGCGCTCCGATGAGAAGCCCCGCGATCGGGCCTGCCCAGACCAGCCAGTTCACGCCGTGCAGCGTCGGCTCGAGGCGGACGAATTCGCCGTAGGAGCGCTCGAAGCCGGCGAGGATCTCCTCCTGCTGGTAACCCGCCGCAAGCTTCTCGCGGACCTCGGCTTTCATGTTGCGCGCCATAGTCGCGGGCGAGTCCGCGACCGAGAGCCCCTGGCAGACCGGGCAGCGCAGGAGCGAAGCGACGCTCTCGGTGCGGGCGTCAAGGGCCTGCCCGGAGAGGGGCGGACCCGATGGCGGCGGCCCCGAGGTTGCCGGCCCCGAAGACGCGGGCGCGACCGACGCTAAAGCCAGGGCTAAAGTGATGACTGCCCTCATCGCGCGCTCTCCAGGGTCCTGCGCACCAGCAGCGCCAGCGTCTCGCTGTCGAGCGGACCGACGTGCTTCTCAACGATGCGCCCTCCCCCGTCGATGAAGAAGGTCTCGGGCACGCCAAAGACGCCGTAGGCGATGGCCGTCTTTCCCTCCGGATCCATCAGCGACGGGTATGGCTCGCCGCGCTCCTTGAGGAACTGCGCGCTCCTCGCCTCTTCGTCTTCGTAGATGACGCCGACGAACTTCACGCCGGGAAAAGCGCGCGCTCCCGCGCTCAGCGCGGCCTGCTCCTCGAAGCAGGGCACGCACCAGGTGGCCCAGAAGTTCACCACCAGTGGCTTGCCGCGGAGCGAGTCCAGCGCGACTTGCGCGCCGCCGCCAACGGGCGAGAGAGCGAACCCGGGCGCTTCCCGGCCGACCAGCGGCGAGCGCACCGAGCGCGGATCGCGACCGAGGTTCAGGACGAGGATGGCGAGCAAGGGCACGACGACGAGCGAGGCCGCCGCGAGCACCTTGACGTTCACCCGGGCGGGCCGCGCCGCCGAGACCTCCATCACGAACCTCCTTCGATGGCGGCGACTGCGGCGGGGGCCCGCGCGACGGCGGGCGCGGGACGGCGAATGGGCAACAGCGCCACCAGCCCGCCCAGCGCCATCACCGCGGTCGCGATCCAGATCCAGCCAACCATCGGGTTGATCAGGATCAGCAGCCCGACCGTGCCCGCCTGGTCGTCGATGTTGTGCACCGAGAGGTAGAGGTCTTCGCCCAGCGAGCTCTGCACCGCCGGCGTGCCGATGGGCTCGCGCTGGCTCTCGTAATAGGTCATGCGCGGGTACAGGGTGCCGAGCTCGCGGCCGCCGCGCTGGATGTCGAGCCGCGCGCGCACCGACTCGCGGTGCGGCTCGACCACGCGATCCGCGCCCGCGAAGGTGAGCGTGTACGCGCCCAGGCTGGCCGACTCGCCCCGCGTGAGCTGGACCTCTTTCGATTGCTGGTTGGTGCTGGAGACGGCGATGGAGATGATGACCATCATCGCTCCGGCGTGGACGACATAGGCGCCGAATCGCCGGCTGCCGCGGCTCTGCGATTGGCGGAACGCTTCGATCAGGCCCTCGCCGTGCGCGCGCATCCGCTGGCCGATGGGCCGGAACATCTCGCCGAGGGTGACCTGGGCGGTGAAGCCGCCGAAGAAGAGCGTCAGCAGCGTCCAGCCATTGCGCGCGCCGAGGGCAAAACCAAGGAGCAGCAGGACCGCGGCGGTCCCGAGCGGCGGCAACAGGGCGCGCCCAAGCTGATCCCGCGTCGCCCTCCCCCACGGCAACGCCGGCCCCACGCCCATCACGAACAAGAGCGCCACGCCGATGGGCACCGACATGCGGTCGAAGTAGGGCCGGCCCACGCTCATCTGCACGCCCTGCGCCGCCTCGACCACCAGCGGGAAGACGGTGCCGAGCAGGACGGTGAAGGTGAAGAGCACGAGCAGCAAGTTCTGCACGAGGAACATCGTGTCGCGCGAAAGCCCGCCTTCGAGCTCTCCCTCCCGTGCCAGCGCGTCCAGGCGCAGCGAGAGCAGCGCGGTCGAGAGGACCAGCGCGGCGGCGAGAAAGATCAGGATGGTGGGACCGATGGCGCTCTGGGTGAACGAGTGGACCGAGTTGAAGACTCCGGAGCGGGTCATGAAAGTGCCCAGGATGGTGAGCAGGTACGTCGCGATCACGAGCGTCACAGTCCAGCCCTTCAGCACTCCCTTGCGCTCGACCAGGATGGCCGAGTGGAGCGCCGCCGTCGCCGCGAGCCAAGGGAGGAAGGACGCGTTCTCGACCGGATCCCACGCCCAGTAGCCGCCCCACCCCAGCACCTCGTAAGCCCACCAGCCGCCCAGCACGATGGCGCAGGTGAGGAAGATCCAGGGCACCAGCAGGAAGTTGCGCAGCGGCCGGATGAAGTCGTTGCCCAGCCGCCCCACCAAGAGCGCGGCGCAGGCGAGGCCGAACGGAATGGTCATCCCGACGTAGCCCGAGTAGAGGAAGGGCGGGTGGATGGCCATCAGGTAATGGTTCTGCAAGAGCGCGTTAGGGCCGGGACCGTCGGCGGCGGGGCTCGCGATGGTGGCGAAGGGCTGCGCGGGGCCGGCGAGCAGGAAGCTGAAAAAGGCGCCGCAAGCGAGCCAGACGCCGATGGCGTACGGCATGTACTCGGGAAACCGGTTGCGCGTGAGCCAGGTCGCCGCGGCCACGAAGGCCCCCATCACGAGGCCCCAGAAGAGGATGGACCCTTCCAGCGACGACCAGAGGCTGACGATGGTCACCCACGTGGGGACCGAGCGCGAGCCGACATGCGCGACGTAGCCCACGCTGAAGTCGTGCGTGAGCAGCGCGTACTCCATGGTGAGATTTGAAAGGAGCATGAACGCCGCGAACGCGTAGGCGAGCCGCCGCGCCCAGAGCGAGCCCACCGCGCTCCGCGCGCGCCCCGCCACGAACCCCACCAGCGACCCCGCGCTGGCGGAGAGCAAGGCGAGGAGGATCAGCGTTCGGCCCAGCGTCGCAATCAAATTTAGCCTACCTCTCCTCGAGCCCCGCGGTCGAACGCATCAGCGTCTTGATGTCTACGTTCTTGTCGGCGGGAGCTCGGTACTTGTTGTCGTGTGAGACCAACAACCGGTGGCCCTCAAAAGTTCCGCCGCGAGTCATGGTCCCTTCGACCACGACCCCGATGCGATCGCGGAAGAGCTGCGGCGGGACGCCGGTGGCGACGACGTGCACCAGCGCCGTCCCGTCGGTCACGTCGAATTCCAGGTTCGACACGCCGTCGCCGGGCTTGATCGACCCGGGCGCGACCTGGCCGCCCAGCCGGATGGTGGCCCCCACCGCCTTGTCGCCCGCGGCGCGGAGCTCTTTCGGGCCCCAGTAATAGACGAGGTTGTCCCCGATTCCGGAGACGGAGATGGCGACGAACGCGGCGCCCGCGACGGCGACCGCACCCAGCGCGAACCACCTGGTCCGCGAGCGCCGCGCCGTTGCTGTCGGGGCGCTCATGGGACCTGCTTCATTGCGCGCTGCCGCTCGGTGCGCAGGCGAAGGAGAATGGAGCTGGCGTAAAGCCCGAGCACCGCGGCGGTCACGGCGTAGGCGGCGATGACGAACTCCCAGCCGCCCTCGATGACGCCCCTCATCGAGTCACCAATGGCGGGCCGCCGTCTGGAGGCGCGAGCTCTCCGCGCAACCGCAGCGCGCCCAGCCGCGCGCGCAGCGCCACCAGGCCGGTCCAGAGAAAGAGGATGCCGATGGCGTTGATCCTCAGCGGCCAGTGGAAGGCGCTCGACACCGTGTCCGGCGTGGACTGCGCCTGGTGCAGCGAGTTCCACCACTTGACCGAGAAGTAGACGATGGGCACGTCGGCGAAGGCCACGATACAGGCGACCGCCGACCAGACCGCGCGCTTCATCGGGTCGGCGGCGAATGCGCGTAAGGCGAGGATGCCGCCGAAAGCAAAGACCTGCACCGCTGTCGTCGTCAGTCGCGGGTCCCAATCCCACCACACGCCCCAGGTGGGCTTGGCCCAGATGGCGCCCTGCGTGCAAAGGAGGATCGAGAGGACCACGCCCATCTCGATGGCGGCCTCCAGCCGGTTGTCCCATTTCCAGTCGTTGGTGAAGAGGAACATCAGCGCGCAGACGAAGGCGAAGACGAGCGCGAGCATGGCGTTCCAGGCGGTCGGAACGTGCACGTACATGATGCGCTGCACGTCGCCCATGAAGATCTCGGGCGGCGCGCGCGCGAGACCCCAGTACGAGCCGGCGACGAGCAAGACGACGCCGAGCGCCACTGACGCCAGGGAAAGCCGGCTTTGCCCCGCAGTTCTCATAGTCTCCACGCCAATCAGTCTTCCACGACTTGGCCAAACAGAAGTCCGCCTAACGACCAGTGTATGACATCGAACAGGAAGAGCAAGGTGGCCCATGATCGCGCCTGTCCCATCGGATCGCCGAGGATCAGGAGCGAGGTCGCCTGCACCGACGCGAGCAGCACCGGCACCACCAGCGGGAAGAGCAGCAAAGGAAGCAGGGTCTGGCGGCTGCGCGTCTGCGCGGTCATGGCAGCATAGAGCGTGCCGGGCGCGGAGAGGCCCGCGGTGCCCAGCAGCACGATCCCGAGGAGCCCCGCCAGCTGCGGCGTCGAGGCGTCGTAAAGCACGACCATCACCGGAAAGAGCGCCACGCCCAGAAGCGCGAGCAGCGCCCAGTTCGCGAGCGCCTTTCCATAGTAGAGCGCGCGCGGGCTGGCGGGCAGGAGCAGGAGTCCCTCCAGCGCCTGCTCCTCGACCTCGAGATCGAAGCTCTCGGCCAGCGAGAGCGTGGAGGCGAGCAAAAGGCCCAGCCAGAGAAAGCCCGCCGCGTGCTGGCGCAGCGCGCGCGAATCGGGCCCGACGGCGAAGCTGAAGAGGAGCAGCGTCGCGGCCCCGAAGGCGAAGATGGCGACGGCCTGCGCCCGGCCGCGCCACTGCAGCAGGAGATCCTTGCGGAGCGCGGCGACGAGGGCGTTCATCGGACGAGAGCGTTCATGGATCGTGGACCTCGAGCTGCGCGGAGGGCCCGGAAAACTTGAGCCGGCCTTCGTCGAGCACGAGCGCGTGGTTGCACAGCGCGCGGCCGCGCTCGATCAGGTGGGTGGCCATCAGCACCGTCGCGCCCCGCGCGCGCAGGGTCCCGAGCAGGCGGTCGACGAGGAGAGAGCCTTCCGCATCGAGGTGTCCGTAGGGCTCGTCGAGCAGGACCACGCGCGCCTCGCGCTGCAGCACGGTGGCGAGCGCAAGGCGCTGGCGCATTCCGGCGGAGAAGGTCTGCACCGCGTCTCCGGCGCGTGCGGCGAGGCCGACCTGGTCGAGCAGCGCGGTCAGGTCCTCGGGCCGCGCGGTGCTCCCCAGAAATCGCGCGCGCACGGCGAGGTTCTCCAGCGCGGTGAGCGGCTCGTACAGGTGCGTGCGGTGGCCGAGCAGCGCAATGCAGCCGCGCACCTCGTCGCGCGCGGCGCGAACGTCGTGGCCATCGATGGCGACGGTGCCGCGGTCGGGCCGCAGCGCGGTGGCGAGGACGCGCAGGAGTGTGGACTTGCCCGAGCCGTTGCGCCCGGTGACCATGGCCAGCGCGCCCTGCGGGATTTCGAAGCTTACGTCGAGCAAGGCCCAGCGACGGCCGTGGCGGCGATAGAGTCTGGCGGCCGAGACTGCGGGCATCGGCACACTGTAGTCGATGTTGAAGCCGCCGCGCGGGTTTGCCCGCCTTTTCGGCCTCTTCCTTCGAGAGCGTCATCGGGCCGAGCAGCGCTGCGGCCTCGCCCTTGATTTCGAATTGAAACCTCAGGCTGAGTAAACTCGGCCCTCGGGGATCACGCGCAAGTGCCCGCTGGGGGAGAAGCAATGGACCAGTAAGGCCGGAAGCGAGACAACGCCGGAGAAGATGGCGTCCCCACAGAGATTCGAACTCTGGTTACCGCCGTGAAAGGGCGGTGTCCTGGGCCTCTAGACGATGGGGACG
>JANYKT010000214.1 GCA_025358085.1 Deltaproteobacteria bacterium
CGCGACCCGTCTTCCAGGGCGTCCTCGTCCGAATAGTACAGGTCGGCATCGACCGACCCGCCACTGGCGATCGTGTAGAGCGCGTGCGCGGCCAGCGTATCTCCGGCATTGATCAGTCCGACCAATTCGCCCATACCCTCAAGCGAAGTCCGGGTCAGCGTCTCCCGCGTTGCATCGTGAACCTGATATCCCGAATAGGTCTGCCGCACGAGCGAAGCGCGGGTGGCGGCGTAAGCTTCCTCGTCCCCAGGCCTGCGCAGAACAATGAGATCCACGGTGGGCTGCCAGGGGAGCAGCGGAGCCGCTGCCTCCTGCATCCCCAGTCCCGCGCGGCCTGGAGTGTGGTCCGCCAGCCAATCGCTATATCCGGGAACCGCCGAGCGGGGAGGCGGCCCTTCTCGGACAATGCGGACGCGCCTTCGCGCATACGCGAGCAATTGATGAGTCCTCCGGCGCAATGCGGTGAGGCGCAGACTTCGCTCCTGGGCAGAAAAGGGCGGCACTCATAGCCCGTCAAACGGTTGGCCGCAATCGCTGTCCCCGGCCAGGGAAACGTGCGAGAAGGCGGCGCGGTCCGAGACGGAGGAGGAGATGGGTAATTCAGGCGTAGGAGCGCTGCCACGATCTGTATTGATCCTGGCTGGCATTGAGAACGGGCCGTATCGGTATCGGGTCGTCAACCTGGCGGAGGAGCTGCGTCTGCTTGGCATTCCGGCGACCGTGCTTCATCATCACGATGAGCAGGCATTGCAGGCGGCGGCCGATCACGAATTGGTGATCTTTCAACGCGTTCCCTTTGACGACTACGTGGGACGCTTGGTGAGCCGCGCGCGCAACGCCGGGGCTTTGGCCATCTTCGGCATCGACGACCTGCTCTTTGAACCCGCGCATCCGCCTCCGTTTCTCGCCGGGCTCGATCGCGGCGAGACGGAGAACTGGCTGCACATGGTGCGCGCGTATCGCCAGCTGTTCGATATGTGCGATGCCTTTCTTGGCAGCACGCAGGTGCTGGCCCAGGCCGCCACGGAGCTGGGCAAGCCCTCCTTTGTGCACCGGAACGCGCTGTCGCAGGAGCTGATCGATCGCTCGCGGGCCGCGGCAGCGGGGGTCAAACGCTCGGAGCAAGTCCGACTCGGCTATTTCAGCGGCACGCGGACCCATGCGCGCGACTTCGCGGTCCTTTCGCCGGTGCTCGCGCGCGTGCTCCTGGCGCGGCCGCAGGCGCGGCTTCAGCTCGTTGGTGCCCTGACGCTGCCGAGGGAGCTGGAGCGATTCAATGGGCGCATCGAGCGCGCTCCCGTGGTGCCGTGGCGCGCGCTGCCCGCTTTGCTGGCGCAAGCCGACATCAATCTCGCCCCGCTGGAGCTGGACGAGCGGTTCTGCCACGCCAAGAGCGAGCTGAAGTGGTTCGAGGCGGCGGTTGCGGGTGTGCCGACTGTGGCGACGCCGACCGAGCCATTCAAGCTGGCCATCCGCGACGGCGAGAACGGCTTCCTGGCCCGGACGGAGGAGCAGTGGGAAAGAGCGTTGCTTGCTTTGGTCGACGATCCCGGGATGCGCACACGCGTGGCGAACGCAGCGCTGGCCGACGCACTAACCCACTATGGGCCCGCGGCTTCGGTGCGTCGGCTGGAGCCAACGCTACGGTCCTTGAATGGGCTCAGGCCGCAGCGTGATCTGCGCGGCGGGCCGCGCATCTCCTCGATGGACGTCGCCGGACTGAAGGCTTCGGGGATGGGAATCGGTCAGGCGGCGATCGAGCCCTTCAGCGCCATTGCCGGTCCCGACCAGCTCGCTGTGCGCGAGGCGTCCGTCGGCATCCAGGGCGCGCGAACCGCGTCGCAGGCTTTCGATTGCCCGGCAGGCCTGCTGTATCGAATCGATCTGCTGGTCGGCACGCATCGCCGGCTCAACGCGCACGACATCCACCTGCGGCTGATTGAGACCCGGACGCAGAAGCAATTGGCGCACGCGTCCGCGGACGCTGCGAATGCCTGCGACAACGCGTGGATGCAATTCGAGTTCGGGCCGGTGGCACTGGCGGTGGACACCGGCCTGACCTTCCTTGTCGAAGCGCCGGCCGCGCTGCACACAGAGGGGCTCGCGGTGTGGTTGGAGCCCTCGCTCTCCGGCCGGGGACGCGCGGCCGACAGGGACAAGCTCGATCTGACCTTCCGTACCTTCCTGCATCCTCCCGGCTGGGCGCCAGCACAGCCCGCGCGCGACCCGAAACATCCACTCGAGGAGCGAGTGGAGCGGCTGGAGAATCAGTTGGCTGCGGCACGCTTCGAGATCGTCGCCCTGCAGCGGCAGGTGGAGGCTGTGGCCCGCGCCAAGCTTGGAATGAATGGGTTGCGCGGCACGCTGCCGTACAAGGCTGCGCGCAAGATCTATCGAATGATCAAGCCTTGACCGTTTTCCAGGGCCGCGGCGCGCGCGGCGGCCATGCCAACTCGGCAGTGTCTGAGTGAAGCGACAGATTCAAGCTGTAATAAGGGTCTTCGAGGTTCCAGCGCTGGTGCATGTAAGCCGTCTCGGCCGCGAAGCGCGCG
>JANYKT010000051.1 GCA_025358085.1 Deltaproteobacteria bacterium
CGATCGGTCCGCCGTCGGGGCCGCTCGCGTCCACCCCTGGAAGGCAGCCGGCACAGAGGAGCAAGGCTGGATCTACTCGGGCTCGCCCCTGCGCCGGGCCGCCGCGCGCGCGGCGCCGGGTCGCGCCGCAAAGCGCTGACCTTCACGGTAGCGACGGGCAGCGACCAGCCTCGCACTTCACTGCTGCGTGGTATGTTCTTCACGGTGCGCGCCTGCCTTTTTCCAGCCTTGCTCCTCTGTGCCGGCTGCCTTCCAGGGGTGGACGCGAGCGGCCCCGACGGCGGACCGATCGCGCCTCCCTCGGCCGACGCCCAGGCCTGGCTTGACGCGCAGAACACCGTGCGCCGCAACGCCCAGCCCGCGCCGGGTTCGCCGCTACCGGCGTTCACCTGGGGAACCGACGCTGCCGCCGTCGCGCAAGCGTGGGCCAATGGCTGCGTGTAAATAGGCCAGCGCCCCTACTGATTCACCGCGCTGCGCCCCTCGCGCGTCCAAGGAGAGAGCAAACCCTCATGGCAAACTCTCCTTCAGCCGGCGCAGTCCCAATTCTGTTTTGAGGTCCTGGATCTCGCCGCGGAAGCAGCGCAGGAGTGCCTCGTCGAGCGCGACCCACTCCAGTTGCGCGCCCTGCTCGAACACCGAGCCATCGCCATCGGGCGGCTGCATCGGCGCGTCGGCAGCAACTTCGCAAGAAAGGAAATGAAACAGCTCGGCGCACATTCCCGGCGTGGGAAACATGGGCGGACCCAGCATTTCAACATTTGCAATCAATAAGCCCGCCTCTTCGCGCGCCTCGGCAATGGCGCGCGCGGGAAGCTCGTCACCCGGCTCGACGATTCCCGCGATCAGCTCGGTAGAGAGCAATCGCTTGTCGTCGCGCCCGAACCAGAGCGGCACACGCACTCCGCTGCGCAGCAACACTTCGATTGAGCCCAGGCGACGGCGCCAGATGGCGAGCACCACCGCGTCCAGCCCCATCGGCCGCTCGACGAAGTCCCACGAGCCGGTCCCGGTCCGCGATCCGTCGTCAAAGACCAGCTTGAGTTTCAGGCGGCGAATGACCAGGTGTCCGCCCTGCCCCACGCGCTCGTCGCCCAGCACTTCATAGGACGCGACGTTCACGCGCGCAGCCCGGGCGCCTCTTGTCCCGTGCGCGCGACGTATTCGGTATATCCGCCGCCATAGACGTGGGCGCCCTGTGGTGTCAGCTCGAGGACCCGATTGGAGAGCTCGGCGAGAAAGTGGCGATCGTGCGAGACGAACAGCATGGTCCCCTCGAATCCGCGCAAGGCTTTGATCAGCATCTCTTTTGTCGCGATATCGAGATGGTTCGTCGGTTCGTCCAGGACGAGAAAATTCGGCGGGTCAAACAGCATCATCGCCAGGACCAGCCGCGCCTTCTCTCCGCCCGAGAGCACCCGTACCGTCTTCTCGATATCATCGCCCGAAAAGCCGAAGCAGCCCGCGAGCGTCTTCATCGAGCCAATCGACGCCTGCGGAAAACGGTCGGTCAGCATCTCCCAGATGGTGCTCTTCGCATCGAGGACGTCCATGGCGTGCTGCGCGAAATAGCCGAGCTTGACGCTGCCGCCCACCGCGACCGCGCCGTCGTCCGGGTCGGAGGCGCCGGCGATCAGCTTCAAGAGCGTTGATTTGCCCGCGCCATTGACCCCCATCACGCACCAGCGCTCCTGCCGCCGGACCAGGAAGTCAAAGTCGTCATAGATGACCTTTGACCCATAGGCTTTATGGATGTGCTCGAGCCGCGCCACATCCTCGCCGCTGCGGGGCGGCGAGCGGAAGTCAAACTCCATGATTTTGCGGGTACGGGGCGGCTCCACCTTTTCAATCTTGTCGAGCTTCTTGATCCGCGACTGCACCTGCGCCGCGTGCGAGGCGCGCGCCTTGAACCGCTCGATGAAAGCGATCTCCTTCTTCAGCATGGCCTGCTGCCGCTCGTATTGAGCCGCTGCATGCACATCGGCGAGGGCGCGCTGCTGCACATAGAAGTCGTAGTTGCCCGAGTACATGGTCAATTCGCCACTGTCGATCTCGATGATCTTGGTGCAGATGCGATTCATGAACTCGCGATCATGCGAAGTCATCAGGATCGCGCCTCCATATCCTTTCAGGAAGGTCTCCAGCCAGATCATCGACTCGATATCGAGATGGTTGGAAGGCTCATCCAGCAGCATCGCATCGGGCTTCATCAAAAGAATACGGGCCAGCGCGACGCGCATCTTCCAGCCGCCGCTCAAAGCGCCGACGTCCCCGTCCATCACTTCCTGCGCGAAGCCCAGGCCCGCGAGGATCTCCCGCGCGCGAGCCTCCAGGCCATAGCCGCCCAGCTCTTCGAAGCGCGCCTGCACTTCGCCGAAGCGCTCGAGGATTTTCTCCATCCGGTCGGCTTTGTCCGGGTCGGCGAGGTCATGCTCCAGCTGCCGCAGCTCGGCAGCGACACTGCTGACGGGCCCTGCGCCGTCCATGGTCTCGGCGACCACGGTCTTGCCGGACATTTCACCGACGTCCTGGCTGAAGTAGCCGATGGTCACGCCGCGGTCGACCGAGACCTGCCCCTCGTCCGGCTCTTCCTCTTTCGTGACCAGCCGGAAGATGGTGGACTTGCCCGCGCCATTGGGCCCGACCAGCCCGACGTGCTCGCCGCGGTGCACGACCGCGGACGCTTCCAGGAAGAGTATCTGCCTGCCGTGCTGCTTCGCGATGTTGTCGAGGCGAATCATTTGGCCGCGGGAGATAGCCGTGAAAGGCCTCGCGACGCAACCGCTATGCGCTCGCGGGCGCCCGGCAGGCCGAAGAGCCTGGCCGGGCGGCCATCAGCTGCTAAGGGTGCAGCACGACCTTGATGCACTTGTCCTTCTTCTCCCGGAACGTCTTGTACATCTCGGGCGCCTCGGACAGCTTCGCGTGACGCGTGATCACGAACGAGGGGTCGATCTCCCCGCCTTCGATCTTCGCAAGCAATGGCTTGAGGTACCGCTGCATATGAGTCTGACCAGCCTTCAGTGTCAGGCCCTTGTTCATCAGCGCGCCCATCGGGAACTTGTCCGGGGAGCCCACGTAGACACCCGGCACCGACAGCGTTCCACCCTTGCGACAGCAATAGATTGCCTGCCGGAGGACGTGAATGCGATCGGTCGTGAGCAGGACCGCCGCCTTCGCCTTGTCAACCTTTCTCCATGGTCGGCATAGAGCCGTCGAGCAGGTGGAGATCCGAACCGCAGATGCCACTCGAGGTGATCTTCACCACCACGTCAGTTGGGTCCTTGATTTGTGAATCAGGAACTTCGTCGACCCGGACATCGCCGTGACCATGCCAGCAGAGTGCCTTCATGATGCATCCTAAAAAGGAAGCTCTGAAGCTGATAACTGGATAGGTCCAGCGCATCAAACGAGCAGGGAGACGCCCGAGCCCGTCACGCGAATTACCTCGAGCGCCTTCATCCGCCGCGCTCGCGGCGGACATCGGCCAACAGCGCGACCAGCGCGCACGCGACTGCGAACCGCGGTTCGATCGGGTCGTCGATTTGCAGGATTTCAACCTCGAATTCCTTACGGAAGAAGCGGAAGACCTCGTGCACCTTGGCGACCTGCCGCCCGCCCAGCTCGATCCGGTGTTGTCCGGGGAGGAAGCGAAAGACGCGGCGCAGGAGTGCTTGTCCGGTTTCCTCCATCAGGCCTGCCAGCTGGTCGTCGGGTCCGAGGATATCCCAGGTGTCGCGCAACAGGGACGTCAGCGAGCGCGTCCGCAAGGTGCCCATTTTGACGCCCGAGAGGGAGTCGATGAGGTCGTGTTCGCGATTGAACGACATCAATCGCCGCGTTCGAATGGCGAACAGCGGCTGCAGCTGCGCCTCGTCGGCATATACGGTGAATTCCTGGCGAAGGCGGAACCAGGGCTGCTCGGCGTACATGGCCAGCGCGCCGTCGGAATTGAACACCCGCCAGCTGCGGCGGAAGCTGAACCAGGACTGCACGATCAGAAGACGGTGTCCCAGCGGGAGGAGCTCGTTCATGCGGGGACGCTAGCTCAATCGAGTGCACAAAGTTGCTTATTCTCGCCTTCAATTGATAATCGCATCTCTTACTGACGAGGCGCGAAATGCCGGAATCATACGAGGTCGAAGCCGTTATCCCCGCCGGGCCCGAGCGGGTGTACGCGGCCTGGCTCGACACCAAGGAGCACGGGGCCTTTACCGGCGCGCCCGCACTGGTGGAGCCTTGGGTCGGGGGGCGCTTCACCGCGCACGACGGCTATCTGCACGGCATCACGCTGCAGCTGGAGCCGGGCAAGCGCATCGTCCAGCAATGGCGCTCAACCGAGTTTCCGCAGGGCACGCAGGACTCGCGCATCTATATCGATTTTACGCCCGTGGACGGGGGCACCCGCATTCACATCAAGCATGTGGACGTGCCGACGGGACAGGCCAAAGTCTACAAGCCGGGTTGGGTGAAGCACTACTTCAAGTCGATGATTCAATACTTCGCCGCTAAACCTACCAAGGGGGGAAGGACCGCGAAAGCTGCCGTGGCCTTACTCAAGACATCGCCAAGGCCTGAAAAGCCTCCTGCCCCGCCAGCGCGGGAAGCCGCAAGAGCGATTCCGAAGCCCGTTGCCGCGCCCGCAAAGCAGCCTTCGGTCGCAGCCAAGGCAAAGCGTTCGGCGCCGTCGCGACCTGCGCAGCGAACCGCCAAGCCGGAACGCCCTGCCGGGCGCAAGCCCATCAAGCGGGCCGCCCCCAAGCGACCGGCGAAGCTCTCGGCCAAGCCCGCAAAGTCGAAGTCGAGTTCCAGGAAGGCAGCCCGCAAAAGCAGTCGCTGAACTACCTGCTGCTTGGACGTAGCGCGCCGCTGGGCTTCAGACCGCTAAGGCTCGACCGTGACGCCGCGCCAGAAGGCGACGTAGCCCGTGATGTTCTTCGCCGCGGACAAGGGCGCCGGATAAAACCACGCCGCGTCGATGTTTTGCTTGCCCGCGACTTCGACGGTGTAATAGCTCGCGACACCTTTCCAGCTACAGGTGGTGTGCGTGTCGCTGGGTCGAAACAGCTCCTTTTTCACCGCGTCGGGGGGGAAGTACTGATTGCCTTCGACGACTTCACAGTGGTCACTCTCAGCGAGGACCACACCGTTCCAGATGGCTTTTGACATAGGTTGGTGTCTATGCGGCGATGGCTTGTCCTGCAAGCGTTCGTGGTTGCGGCCTGCGGGAGCCTGGCGCCGCCCCCCGGTCCCTGGCAGCCAGCCGATGGCGGACCCGTGGTATCGGCGACCGGCGCACCGCTCATCGCCGGCTGCCCGCTCTTTCCACCGGACAACGACTGGAACCGCGACGTCTCGTCCGACCCGGTCGACCCGCACTCCGCTGATTACCTCGCGCGAATGAACGCCGCATCGCGCTTCCTGCAGGCCGACTTCGGCTCGGACCCGACCTATGGGATCCCCTATGTGCTGGTCTCTGCCGGACAGCCGCGGGTGCCGATGAGTTTTCTTTACGCAACACAAAGCGAGCCGGGTCCCTATCCCTTGCCGCTGGAGATCCCGGTGCAAAGCGGCGCGGACCGGCACGCCATCGCCATCGACCGCGACGCCTGCCTCCTCTACGAAACCTACGATACGCAGCGCGCTGGAGCAGGATTCCATTGCGGCTCGGGGGCAGTGTTTGACTTGCGATCAAATACCCTGAGGCCGGACGGCTGGACCTCGGCCGCGGCGTCGGGCCTGCCAATCTTTCCTGGCCTCGCTCGCTACGAAGAGGTGCAATCGGGCGAACTACACCACGCGCTGGCCTTTACTGCTTCCCTGACCGCTGCCGCATTCATTCATCCCGCGACGCATCGGACCGGCAACAGCAATGACCCGTACGCCCCGCCGATGGGAATGCGGGTCCGGCTCAAGGCTTCTTATGATGTTTCACGCATCACCGGCGCCGCGCGGGTGCTGCTGCTGGCGCTGCGCAAGCACGGCATGCTGCTCACCGATATCGGGACCGATTGGTATTTCTCGGGCTCGACCGACGCGCGCTGGGACGACCACGACCTCGACCAGCTCAAGACTGTGCCGGCATCCGCTTTCGAGGTCGTTCAATTGGGCCGGGTGCTGCATTGATGTACGGCCTGGAGACCGCGTCGCTGGGAGCGGACACCCGGACGCGGCTGGTCTTCCTGCACGAGGGCCTCGGTTGCGTCGCTCTCTGGCGCGATTTCCCGGCCCGGTTGTCGGCGGCCTGTGGCCTGGGCGCATTCGTCTACAGCCGCG
Organism: Deltaproteobacteria bacterium; assembly: GCA_025358085.1. Classification (GTDB taxonomy): domain Bacteria; phylum Myxococcota; class Myxococcia; order Myxococcales; family 40CM-4-68-19; genus JANYKT01. The sequence continues at coordinate 6,277 of JANYKT010000051.1, forward strand.
CCGGCTATGGCCAATCCCCGCGGACACAGCTGCCGCGGAAGGTCACTTATATGCAGGAAGAAGCAGCGCTGCTGCCGGAACTTCTGCATTCACATGGAATTGAACTCGCGGAGGCTGTCTTGATCGGGCACAGCGACGGTGCATCGATTGCCCTGCTCTGCGCGGCCTCCCAGCCCGTGCGCGGCCTGGTGCTGGAGGCGCCGCACGTCTTTACCGAAGCTTCCGGGCTCGAAAGCATCGCGCTGGCGCGAGAAGTTTATTTGAATGGCGGCCTGCGCGAGCGGCTGGCGCGCTATCACACCGACGTCGAGGCGGCGTTCTGGGGCTGGAACGGACCGTGGCTCGACCCGGACTTCCGGACCTGGAACATCGAGAGCGCGCTGTCGCTGATTCGCGCGCCAATGCTGGTCATCCAGGGCGCGGACGATGAATACGGCACGCTCGCGCAGGTGCGAGCCATCGCGGCGCAGGCTGGGGGGCCGGTGGAAACCATCGTGCTCGACTCCTGCGGGCACGCACCGCACAAGGACCGCGCCGAGACGGTGATTGAGAGCGCCGCGGCCTTCGTGCGAAGCCTGATGAGCAGTGAAGACCGCCGGCATAGTTCCTGAGGCGCCGCGAATGGTCTCGTAGGCGACTGCGGCCGCGGTGAAAAGTGGCGCAAGCTACCGGCAACACGCACCATGCCTTATGCCCGTCGGCGAACGCACCAGACTCCAGCGCTCCACCTTCCTCGTGCTCTTCGCGATAGCGGCATATCTCTTCAGCCGGACAATTGAGCCTATCTGGATCCCCGTTTTCCTCGGCATGGTCATCGCGGTGGGCGTCTATCCACTGCACGAGAGATTGCTCAAGCGCTTCAAGAAGCACCCCGGCATTCCAGCGGGACTGCTCACCGCCGCGGTAATGCTGCTCCTGTTCGCGTTCCTCGCCTTCCTGGTCCTCATCGTCGGCCATCGCCTGCTCGAGGTCGCGCAGCAGGCCGCCGATCGATACAAGGACAAAGGCGCGACTGGCATGCTCGGCCCCGAAGTGACCAAGCTTCTTTCCAGGGTCGGCGTGCGTCCCGACAACATCGAGCAGCGCTTCGGCGAAGTGGTGAAGGACACCGCGGGCACGCTGGGCAAGGGCGCCGGCGCGGTGCTCGCGGGCACACTGAGCATGATCTTCATTCTCATCTTCACTGCCTTGACCAGCTATTACCTGCTGATTGAAGGCCGCGAGGGAACTTCGTGGCTGGTCGAGACCATCCCGCTTCCGGACGGCCAGGTGCGCGCCATCGTCAATGACGTGCGCGACGTGACGCGCGCCATGCTGATGGGCACCGGCGTCACCGCCGCCTATCAGGGCGTGATGGCCTTTATCGGCTATTGGATCTTCGGCGTGGACAGCCCCATCGTCTGGGCTTCATTGACCGGCATCGCTTCCATCTTTCCCGGCGTCGGCACCGCGCTCGTCTGGATACCGGTAGGCATCATCACCATTGCGCAGGGCCACACCGGCAAAGGCGTGGGCGTGCTGCTGTGGGGGGCTTTTCTCATCGTCTTTGTCGCCGACTATGTTCTGCGACCCAAGCTGGTCGGAAACAAGATGAAGATGAATGACCTGCTGGTATTCATCGCCATCTTCGGCGGCATTGAAGCCTTCGGGGTCCTGGGGCTGGTGCTGGGGCCCATCGCGGTGGCGGTCCTGCTTTCACTCATTCGCATCTACCAGCAGGAATACCGGCCCGAAGGTCCTGCCAGGACCCCGGACCCGACGGCGCCGGAAGAGCTTAAAAAGCAAGCCTGATGTGGGGACACCCTACGGGATTGAATTCCGTAGGGTGTCCCCGTATTTCCCGTATTTTCGCCCAGCCTGCGGCGACCAGGCATGGGCTTCCGGACACGGCAGCTGAAACCCTGGTTGTGATCGCGTCTCCGCCGCTCCATATTGCCCGTCGTGAAGTCCGCCTCGGTCCTGCTGGTCGACGATGATCCCGATATCCGGGACAGCACGTGCATGGTTCTCGAGGACGAGGGCTACGCGGTTGAGACCGCGGCGAACGGCGCTGAGGCGCTGGAGCAGCTGCGTCACCTGCCCGCGCCCAGCGCAGTCCTGCCGGATCTGCTGATGCCGGTTATGAACGGGTGGCGCTTCCTGCAGCTGGTCAACAGCGGACGGCCGCCGGACTTTCCGGCGGTGGTCGTCTCGGCCGTCGTGCCGCCCAAGCCGGAGAACGCCACTAGTTGCTTGCGCAAGCCGGTGGAAATCGACGCACTGCTCGCAACCGTCGCCCTGTACGCGAGCCCCCAGCAACATCAAGCAACATGAGCGGGTCCTCGCGAGAGGGCGCTCGTGGCTTGCAGCCGTTGCTGCCCGCGGCGCGGACAGGGCTGTAGTCTTCGCCGAACCGCGCGCCTCGCCGCGGCATCTGGTTTTTGGATTGAGGAAGAACTAAATGTGGATCGTCCGGCTAGCGCTGCGCCGCCCCTACACCGTTGCCGTGTTCTGCCTGCTCATCATGATCGGCGGCTGGCTGTCCGCGAGCCGGATGAAGAGCGACATCCTGCCGGCCATCGATATCCCGGTGGTCATCGTCGTCTGGTCGTATCCAGGCCTCTCAGCCGAGGATATGGAACGCCGGGTGGTGATCATCTCCGAGCGCGCCTACTCCACCACGGTGGGCGGCATCTCCAGGATTGACTCGCAATCAATCGCGGGCGTGGGCGTATTGAAAGTCTATTTCGAGCCCGGCTCGGATATCGGTGGAGCCATCGCGCAGATCGCTTCAGTCTCGCAGACCGCAAGTCGCATCATGCCGCCCGGCATCTCTCCGCCCAGCGTCATTCGTTACAACGCATCCAACGTTCCGGTGGCGCAGGTCACCGTGTCCGGCCTCTCGGAACAGCAGCTCTTTGATTACAGCCTCAACTTCATCCGCATCCGGCTGTTCACCATCCCCGGTCTCGCCACGCCCGCGCCTTTCGGCGGCCGCGCGCGCCAGGTGATGGTCGACATCGATCCGGCAGCGGTGGCTGCCAAGGGCCTCGCGCCGCAGGACGTGGTGGATGCCATCCTGAAAGCCAACGTCCTCATCCCTGCAGGCACCGCTTCCATCGGCAACACCCAATATGATGTGCGACTCAATGCCAGTCCGGCTTCCATCGCGGGTTTCAATGACCTCCCCATCAAGGCCCAGGACGGCGCGACCACCTATCTGCGCGACGTAGCGCGCGTGCGAGACGGATATGCCGTGCAGGACAACATCGTCCGCATCAATGGCAAGCGCGCGACCTATCTGGCGATCCTGAAGAAGGCCGACGCCTCGACGCTGGCGGTGGTGGACGCGGCCCGAGACGCCCTCCCCGGCATCCAGGCCGTCGCGCCCCAGGGCATGCAGCTCAAGCTCGAGTTCGATCAATCCATCTTCGTCCGCGCTGCCATCAAAAATGTGCTTCACGAGGCGCTCTTGTCGTCCATCCTGGTCTCGCTGATGATCTTTCTCTTCCTTGGCAGCTGGCGAAGCATGGTCATCGTGGTCACCAGCATTCCGCTCGCCATATTGGTCGGCGTCGTCGGACTGTTCCTCAGCGGCGAGACTTTCAACATCATGACCCTGGGCGGGCTGGCCCTGGCCATCGGCATGCTGGTGGACGACGCAACCGTCGAGGTGGAGAACATTCATCGCAACCGGCATATGGGGAAGAAGCTGACCGTCGCCATCCTCGACGGCGCCTCGCAAATTGCTATTCCGGCGCTCGCGGCCACACTCACCATCTGTATCGTCTTTTTTCCTGTCGCCCTGCTCGAAGGCCCGTCGCGATTCCTCTTTTCGCCGCTGGCACTGAGCGTGGTCTTCTCGATGCTCGCTTCCTATCTCTTGTCGCGCACGCTGGTGCCGTCGCTGGCGCGGCTGCTGATGGAGAACGAGAAAGAGGACCACGCTTCATTCCTGGGCCGCTTCAATGCCTGGCGTGATCTCAAGTTCAACGCTTTCCGCGATGCCTACGCCGGGGTATTGCAACTGGTGCTCGAGCACCGCGCGCAGGCCTTGGCCTTTTCGACGGTGCTGCTCGCTTGCAGCGCGGCACTGCTCCTCGTCATCGGCCTCGACTTCTTCCCGGCGGTTGACGCCGGCCAATTGCGCATGCATTTCCGCGCGCCCATCGGCACCCGCATCGAGGAAACCGAGCGGATGGTCGCGCAAGTCGAGAATCACATCCGCGAGGTGATCCCGGCCGCTGAGCTGGAGAACATCACTTCGAACGTCGGGCTGCCGGTCTATTACAACCTCGCTTTCGTGCAGACCGACAGCATCGGCGGGCAGGACGCCGACATCCGCGTAGCCTTGAAGCAACACCACGGCCCCACCGAGAAGTATGCCGAAAAGCTGCGCCAGGAGTTGCCCCGCGAGTTCCCCGGATCGAGCGTTTACTTCCAACCCGCTGATATCATCAGCCAGGTCTTGAATTTTGGCCTGTCGGCGCCTATCGACGTGCAGATCGAGGGAACCGATCTCGACAAGTCCTATGCTCTCGCGCGCACGCTGCGCGACCGCATGCGCGAGATCCCCGGCACCACCGACGTACGCATCCTCCAGGTCCTGGCCCATCCGGCGCTGGACGTGGACGTCGATCGCGCGCGGGCCGCGCAGGTCGGGCTCACCGAGCGTGACGTGGCTTCCAATCTATTGACTACGCTCTCATCGAGTTCGCTGGTCTCGCCGTCTTTCTGGCTGAATCCGCAGAACAACGTGAACTATCCGGTGGTGGTGCAGACACCTCTCGCGCGTATGGCTTCCGTCTCGGACTTGATGGCGACGCCCCTGCAAGGCGCTTACCTGGGCTCGATCGCCACCCTGCGGCCCGATACCGACCGGTCGCTGATTACCCACGCCTCGGTGCAGCGCGTGGTGGACGTGCAGTGCTCGGTGAGCGGCCGCGATCTCGGCAGCGTCGCCAAAGGCATTGACCGCGCCATCGCGACAATGAAGAACTTGCCCAAGGGCGTCAGCATCCATGTGCGCGGACAGAGCGAAAGCATGTTCAGCTCTTTCCGCAGCCTGGGCTTTGGCCTGTTGCTCGCAATCGCGCTCGTCTATCTGTTGTTGGTGGTGCTCTTTCAATCATGGATCGACCCGTTCATCATTCTCTTTGCCGTTCCGGGCGCGCTGGCCGGCATTCTCTGGATGCTCGCCGCCACCGGCACCACGCTGAACGTCGAATCCTTCATGGGCGCAATCATGGCGGTTGGTATCGCAGTCTCGAACAGCATTCTATTGGTCAATCATGCCAATGAGGCTCGCGAGGGCTCGGAAGATCCGGGCGCCCTCGCCGCGGCTCTCGACGCCGGCAGGACCCGCTTGCGACCGGTCTTGATGACGGCACTGGCGATGATCCTCGGCATGCTGCCCATGGCGCTTTCGCTGGGCGAGGCCGGCGAACAGAACGCGCCGCTCGGCCGGGCGGTCATCGGCGGCTTGCTGGTCGCAACGCTCGTGACCCTCTTCGTCGTTCCTGTCCTCTATACGCTGCTGCGCGGAAAGACCCCGCACAAGCACCTGCTCGATTCGAAGTTCGCACTGGAGTCCTCTCATGAAGCCTGAGCGCAGACTTTTTGTCATTGGGCTCGTCGTCAGCCTGGCCTCGCTGCTGGTGGTGGTGGTGCTGACGGTGCGTGAGCGGCGCGCGCTGGCGAGCGAGGTGGAACAACGACGTGCGGTGGTCGCGGCAGGTACGCTCGTTCGCACTGCCAAAGTGGGAATGACTCCGCCTTCACGCACAGTCGTCGTCACCTCAGAGGTCCGTGCGAACCAGCACGCCACGCTTTACGCCAAGGTCAGTGGATATCTCCGCGATATACGCGTGGACAAGGGCGACCGGGTGCGCAAGGGCGACCTGCTGGCCACGCTGGAATCGCCCGAGACCGACGAGGCGGTGGTTTCGGCGCGCGCGGACCTGGCGCTGCGCAGGCAGGTAGTGGAGCGCGACCGCGCGCTGCGGGGCAAAGGCTTTGTCTCACAGACCGATCTCGATACCGCCGAGGCAAATCTAAAGCTGGCAGTCAGCAATCTCGAGCGCGCCTCTGCGCTGAAGTCATATGAGCAGCTACGGGCGCCATTCAATGGAACGGTTACCGCACGCTATGCCGACCCGGGCGCACTCCTGACGCCCGCGCAACCGCTGGTGGAGTTTGCGGAAGTGGACCACTTGCGCGTCGCCGTGCAGCTGGGACAGGACGACGCCGCGCTGGTGCACCCCGGTGACCCGGTGACGCTCGATTTGAGTTCGGGGAGTTTCCCGGCAAAAGTCTCGCGCATCTCGAGCGCAATTGATTCCAGGACTCGCACCATGCTGGCGGAGATCGATTTACTCAAGCCGCCGCCCGGTATGCTGCCCGGGGCCTTCATTCAAGTGACGCTGACGCTGCACGGGCCGCCGCGGCCGGTCATTCCCGCGGAGGCGCTGGTCACGGTCGACGGCAAGCTGCTGGTGCCCACCGTGGTCGACGGCAAGGTGCACCTCGTCGCGGTCCGCACCGGCATCGATGACGGCAAAAACGTCGAGGTGCTCTCCGGATTGAACGGCGGCGAATCGATTGCTTTGAATCTCGGCAGCGACGCCGCCGAAGGCGAACCAGTCCAGATCGCGCAATAACGTTGTCCTCGGCTCCAGCTGGCCTTCCAGGACCTGTCCATGCGCGGCGCCTCGTAGCACGCCGCGCACGGGTTCAGGTGCAGCCTGGGGGATCGACAGAACGTAGAACTATCGAACCCCGCTAGACCAACTTGCGGCTTGAGCGTTCGATCGCCAAAGCCGCCACCGCTTACTTGGCTTCGAGCTTGCCGATACCGAAGTCCGACTGGACCACGGTGTCGTTGCCCAGCTGATCGCGGACCGCGGCGCGGAACTTCGCGCCGAGCGCCGCGCCGTCGAACACGGTGCCGGGCGTCGCTGCGGGCAGCATCGCCACTCGCATCGAGTAGAGGACCGTGCCGGCGGGGATGCCGACCGCGTCCTGGTTGACCCAGAAGCCGTTCGGCAACGGCGTTCCACCGGCCGGGTTCGCCACGATCTTCGACGAGACGCCGGTATAGGCAACCCCCGAGTTGAGCGCCGCCGCCTCGGCCAGCGGAAGGTCGGGGCTGCTGATGCCGCCGTCCGCCTGCGTGAACTGCGCGCCGGGGTTGAACACTGAAGTGTCATTCGCCAGCGGCGTTGCGTCGAGTGTGACCTTGGTCGAATCGACCGGGAGGTTCATACCGGCGCCGAACGCGTTCAGGAGCGGCACCGCAGTCACGAGGTCGAGCTGCACGACCGTGGTGGTGCTGGCCGCCGCGTTGTACACGAGCTGGACCTTGCCCAGGCTCGCAGCGGGGTTGGTGTAGCCCAGGCCGTGCACGTGCACGACGGCGCTGCCGGTGACCGCACCAGTGGTGGCGGTCAGCGTCTGGGTGCCAAGGCTATTGAACGTCACCAGCACGGTGGCCGTGCCACCTTCGGTGCCGGCGAAGGTCAGCGACGGCAGGACGGCAGTCCCGGTCGAGGTGAAGATGACCGTGCCCGTGTAACCGGGGACGCCGTTGCCGAACTCGTCCTTGGCCGTCACGGTGGCATTCACCGCAACGCCCGACACCGCGTCCGACGGCAGCGCGAGCTCGTAGTGCTGCTTGGCGTCCGCGGTCACACTGACCAAGGAGGTCTGTGCCGTGGTGATCGATTCGGCCTGGTCAGTCACGGTGACCTGGTGGCCTCCCGAACTCGTGAAGATCAGCGCGACCGAGCAGCGGCCCGCCGCGAACGTGCAGTCCGAGGGCAGACGATCGGACGCATCCGCCGAGGAGAAGTGCGCGGTTCCGGTGTAGTCGGCGGACAAGTTGCCCTGGTTGTCGGCCACCTGGATGACGAGGCCGAGGGCCTGGCCAGCGACCGCCGTGGCCGGGAGCGCAGACAGTACGTAGGTCGTCTCGGCCGAGTGCGTGACCGCGATGGTGGCCGAGCCCGTGACTGCACCGGTGGTCGCGGTCAGCGTCTGGCTCCCGCTCGAGAGGAAGGTCACCGAAACCGTGGCAGTGCCGCCCTCGGGGCCGGCGAAGGTCAGGGACGGCAGGAGGGCAGTCCCGGTCGAAGTAAAGACGACCGCGCCCCTGAAGCCCGGGGTCCCGTTGCCGAACTCGTCCTTGGCCGTCACCGTCGCGTTCACCGCGATGCCCGACACGGCGGTAGCGGGCACGGTCAGCTCGTAGTGCAGGTTCGCGCTCGGGCCGACGATGACGATGGTGCTGGTCGCCGCGGAGATCACCCCCCGCGAGGTCCGTGACCGTCACCGTGTGCGGGCCGGCCTTGGTGAAGACCAGCGCGACCGCACGCTGTCCCGCGACGAAGCCACCGTCGGCCGGGAGCCGATCGGTCGCGTCGGTCGAGCCGACGTGCGCCGTTCCGGTGTAGTCGTCGTTCAGGTTGCCGTGCTTGTCGACGACCTGGATGGTCATCGGCACGGCCTGGCCCGCGACCGCGTTGGCCGGCAACGCGGTGAGGACGTAGCGAGCCTCCTTCGAGTGCTTGACGTGCACCGAGGTGGCGCCGCTGCCGCCCGTGGTGACGGCCATGTCCTTCACCACCAGCGAATGGTTGCCCGCCGTCGAGAAGGTGACGCTGGCAGTCGCGCTGCCCGCGCCATCGACGAAGGTGACCGGCGCCGGGAGCACGGCGGCCGCGTCATCGGACGCGAACTTGATCGTGCCCGTGTAGTGGATGCGCTTGGCGCCGACCGCGTCGATCGCTGTAATGGTGGCGATCTGCGCCGCGTCGGCCGTGGCCTCGGAGGCGAGGGCCACCGTGAACGCCGCGGCCTTCGCCGGGCCCACGGTGACGGACGCGGTCGCAGAGTCCACGGCCCCGCCCTTCTGAGCGGTGAGCGTGTACGTGGTGTTGATCATCGGGTTGACGGTGACGGTCGTCTTGCCGGTGACGTCACCGACGCCGTTGTCGATGGTGAGCGTCGCGCCATTGCTGGCGGCAAAGGTCAAGGTAACGGGATCGCCGGCGCCCGTGCTGGGCGACGCGCTGAAGACCGCGACCTTGGTCGAGTTGTGGCTGCCGCACGCGAGGAGCGTAGGCAGGAGCATTCCGAGGATGAGCTTCTTCATGGCGCGTTCCCGAACTTCGCGAGGAGAGTGGTGAGGTCGGTGTCGTCGAGCTTTTGATCACCGTTGGTATCAACCGTCGAGTCGTAGTGCTGGCCCTGGTAATTCGGGCCGACGACGAAGCCGGGCTGGCCGGGGATCGTCGCTGCATTCGGCGTGGTTCCCACGCGCGAGGCGAGGGCGTGGAGGTCGAAGAAGTCGATGACGCCGTTGTTGTCCCAGTCGCCGTTGCCGTTGCCGTTGGCCACGTCCGACTTCGGGTACAGCTCCCACAGGCCGCGTCCATAGGTGGAGACGCGGATGAGCGAGCCGTTGATCGAGACGCTGATGTCCTCGACGCGCACGGCCGGCAGGTTGGCGCCGTAGCGCGCCCAGGTCAGGCCCGCGTCCGTCGAGCGGTAGAGACCGAGGTCGGTGCCGGCGTAGATGGTCTTGTCGGTCGCGTCGCTCGGGTCGACCTTGACGATGTAGACGGGAACGTTCGGGAGATCGTACCCCGAGCCGTTTCCGTGCAGCGTGGTCCAGGTCGCGCCGCCGTCGATGGTCTTGAAGAGGTGACCGGTGGTCGCAGCGACTGGAGCGCCGGTCGTGGCGGCCGTCGTCAGCGAACCGCAGAGGTACGTCTTGGTGACGTCCGTGCCGCCCCAGTTGCTCGGGGTCTGCGGAATGCCGATGGTGACCGCGCCGCGTAGCGACTGCCCGCCCGCGCCGAAGGCGGTGGCGGCGAGAGAGAGCGGGTAGTTACCCGAGCCGTCGTCGAGGATGATGCCGCAGCGACCGCCGCTCGTGACCACGCCGTAGACGTGGGTCGGGACGCCGCCGATGTTCTGCATCTGCGGCAGCGCGTAGACCGACTGGCCCTGGATGCCTCGGCCCGCGACGCCGGCCGGAGTCAACAGCGTGTACGTCGGCACGTCGTTCTTGTCAGTGGTGATCTTCCACGCGTTCAGGTTGGACGCGCTGAGCACCGACGCCTGAGCGTCGTAGGTCGACGCGTAGCGCATCAGGAACGGCTCGCCGTCGCCCGCCGGCAGCAACGAGTTGACGGCGCCGGACCAGTTCCCGACCTCGGTGCCGTTCACGATGTTGCTGGGCTTCTGGCAGTCGTGATTTCCGGGGCGGCAGAAGTAGCGCCCGAACTCCACTGAGGCCCAGTTGGTCTGGTTCTGGCCCTTGGCGTCGGTCGCTACCGCGGCGCCGATGCCGTCGCCGCCGATGACCTGGTCGAAGAACTTCGTCTGATCGAGCGGGTTGTTCAGGTTCTCGGTCTGGCTCAACCGCCAGCGGGTGCCGTTGTCCTGGAGACCGGCGTAGAGCACGTTGGCGTTGCCGAGCGTCGGGTCACCGGTGCCGTGCGCATAGACGAGGTGGGTGATGAGGCCGTAGTCGGGGAACTTCCAGCTCGCCATCGGCGTGGGCTTGTTGGCGAAGATATCCGACGAGGTGAAGATGCCGCCGTCCGAACCGGCCATCACGAGGTAGCCCGAGGTGCCCGGGAACGGAACCACCGAGATGGTGTGCCAGTCGGCGTGGACATAAGGGAGGTTCGTGATGGCGGGGAAACTATCCTGCGTGCGGCCCTGGCCGCTCGAAGGCAGCCAGTGCGAGGCGTTCTGCCAGGTCTTGCCGCCGTCGATGGTGCGCACGCTGCAGAGGTTGCCGCCCATGATGGCGTGGTTTGAGTCGAGCGGGTCGACGCCGACCGCCAAGTTGTACCAACTCTGCCCGTGGCCGACGTCGAGCGTGCCGCAGTCGCCGTCGGTGCCGGTCGGGTAGGTGGCGAAGCCCACGGTGGGGTTCGTCAGGTTGGTGGTTTTGGGGGTGCCGAGCGCGGTGAACGAGGCGCCGGAGTCGCGGGTGCCGAAGAGCGCGATGTTGATGCCACCGCCGCCGTCGGCAACGCCGGCGCCCTGGAAGTAGACGGAGGTGCTGGCTGCGTTGACCGTGGGCGCGCCGGCGCCGAGCGCGATGCGGCCAAGGTCTCCGAGGCCCGCGCTGGCCGGGTCGGTGGCCCAGGTCGCGGACTGCGTGGGAAGGAGGCCCTGCACGCGCGACGAGGTCCAGGTGGTGCCGGCGTCGGTGGACTTCCAGACGTCGCCGACGTTGCCGGCCGGAGGAGTGCCGCCCGCGACTGCGGGCTGCGCACAGGTGGCGGAGCCGCCGCCGGCGCCCGGAGGCCCAAATTTCGGGCAGGCGTAGACGCCGCTCACCATGAATTGCGAGACGCCTCCCGCTGCGCCGAGGTACGCGATGTCCCAGATCGCCTCGAAATCTTTCGCGGGAGTGCCCGCTGCGAACGACCAATTGTACGCCGCCGTCTTGGGCAGGTCGGAGACTGCCCACGTCGCGCCGCTGTCATTCGACTGGAAGAGCCCCGCGCTGGTGCTCGCAAGCACGTGCGCCGGCTGGTTCGGGTCCACCATGATTTGGCGGATGCTCCTGGCGGTGCTCGTGAGCCCGATAGGATGCAGGGCCGACAGCAGCACCGGCGCGGCCCAGGTGGCGCCGCCGTCGGTGGACTTCAGCACCGAGCCGCCCTGCTGGTCGAACGCGTCGCCCGTGCCGATGTACACCGTCTCGGGAGTGGTGCTGGCGTCGATGTCCATGCCGCCGATGGCGAGCGCGCCGAGCGTGTCGGTGGTGGGCTTCCATGTCGGCGTGTCCGAGCGGAAGCTGGTGGTCTTCCAGAGGCCGCCGCCCGAGACCGCGAGGTACACGATGTCCGGGTTCGTCGGGTGCATGCGGATGGCGGTCGGACGGCCGGAGTCCATCGCCTGATAAGCGCTGCCATTGTATTCGTTCTTCGCGCCGGCGGGGCCGAGGTTGTCCCAGACCAGCGACGACGTCGGGGTGCCCGTGGGCAGGACCGCAGCGTCGCCGACGGGTGAGCCGACCAGCTTCGCTTGCGTCCGCGCCTAGCTCTGCGCCAGCTGTTGGACGAACTTGCGCTGCTCCTCGGCGGCAATCAGGAGGCGCTCGTGTTCGCATTCAGGAGTCCGGTTGCCGTTGCGAATGAGGTTGAAGAGGCGGCGCAGACCCGCGTCGTCCTTTTCGATGTTGCCGTCCTCGACCAGCTTGACGCCCCAAGGCATCGGCGGAAGCGTCTCTTCGCCGTTCTCGAGCGCTGCCGTGGCCTTCTGGACCCAGGCATCACGTCGGCTGGTTTCCCACTGACGAACAGCTCGGGCGGCGGGTGGCGCGGCCATCGCGCTGAGCGCTCCGGCGGCGAGACCCGCTGCGATGATCTTTTTCGACCTTCTCATCGTTTTTGTTCTCAGTCGTGACTGAAAAGTTGAAGCGCGCACCCTTGCACGCCTGCTCGGGGTGCGGTCAAGTAGATGCTGTAGGGAGCCGCAGCGCGAGCATGACCAACTGCGGATTGGTCAGCGGGGCGCGCGCGATGCTGAGCATCTGCTGCTCCCCGTGCGTGCCGGGAGCGAGTCGGTTCTCAAGTCAGGGCAGACCGACGAGGACGAGCAGCACCGACTGGCGTGCTTCAATGGACTCGACCAAGTTGGCGACGGGTGCTTCTTTCGAGGTCGGGAGTCAGACGACTGTTCTGTCCGCAATTCAAGCGGATCTATCGACACCCGGTTAAACCGCAGTTTCAACCAGCGTTCAAATCGCCGGAGCGGGCAGCGTGCCGCGAACCAGGAACTGCTCGCGCAGGAACACGTGCCGCGCTTCCTCCAGCAGGCGCTGCAGGCGCAGCTCGACCTTGTCGCGGCTGGCGGTGCAGCGCCACATCTTCTCGTCCGTCGGACCGTGGGCCGAGAAGACGTTTTCGAGGATGCCGAGATTGGTTCCGCGGGATTCCGCGCGCGCCGAGACATAGAGAAACGCCTGCGCCCCGGCGTCCCGCAGTTCGCGGCCGAGCTGCTGCGATCGTGCATAGTCGGTCTTTGATGATATCCGCGCCTCGAAGCGCGCGAACGGCGCCGCGGTGAGGTCGATGGCGCGCTGGGCGCGAATGCTGAAACGGAACGCGGTCAGTTCGGTCTCGACTTTGCCCAACTGCGCCGCGGTGCCCTCGAGAAAGACGAATCGATAGTAGGCGACCTCGGCGAGTGCGCATTCAATCTCGCGCGCTCCGTAGAAGATGCCGCGCTCGAAGCGGGTACCGAACCGGGAGCCATTGCGCAGGGGCGGATGCCGGAATGGCGTGTAAAGCAGGTAATGCAGGCTGGCGAACCCGGCAGGAACGGGATTTTTCGCGGTATCGATGGCTTGCTCGAGCACGGCCTGCTCGGCGTCGGAGTCGACGAGCTTGCGAGTCGAGTTGCGAAATTGTGATTCGACGACGCGAAGGAACTGACCCTCTAGCTTGTGAAAGTTAGAGGCGCCCCCGGAAAGCGTCCAGATAGTCCGCGACACGCACCAGCCCCTGGGTCGTTGCGATGAGCTGCCTTGGTACTTCGCCGGATAGGTGAAGGTTGCGCGCGTCGAGCCAGAGGCGCGCTTTGTCGCTATCGCCCCCGACCAGCGTATCGAGGCTGCGAAAGAGGCGCAGGAAGAGCAGCGCCACCCGGCCTTCGGCTGATTCCAGCGGGATGGGCCGCTCGCCCGCGAAGCTACGCGAGATGCTGGCCGCGCTGGTCCCGAGGATCTGCGCGACCTCTGTCTGCGGCAAACCCAGCGCCGCTGCCGCGCGCGTGAGCGCCTTGGCGACGATGGCTGCAGGGTGGGGGGCCGGTTGGACGCGCATTGCAAGTGAAAGAATACTGACTCAGTCTTTCTTTTGCAACCTGCTTCATTCATCCACGGGCGGCATCAAGCGCGTCACGCACCGGCGCTGCTGGCAGGCAGCAACCACGCGACCCTGCGGAGGAGCACAGGCGGGATGGGGGCATTTGCGACCCTTGGCGCAGGTGGTGCCCCGCCTCGTCAGCTCACCTGCGCGGCGCCGGGTTACTGCGCGCGGCGTACAAAGCGTGGGACGGCAATCCTTCGGGCATCGGACTGCTCGCCTTCGCCGGGGCGACGGTCTGGAGTCTCCCCGGAAGCGGCCGGCGGGGAGTCGGTGGGACGCCGCTCAGGAGCGGGAGAACCTGTGGCAATGCTCGCAAACAACAAGGGCGCGGCGGCACTCAAGGCAGCCATCCCGAGGGCCGGCCCGCTCGCGGGCAAGCTCGTCGCGGGCGTGTCGCAGAAGGGCTACGACGCAAGGCGCAGCTGTGCCTGACGCAGCCATCAAGACCACCGACTCACTGCTGGCGGTGAAGCTCCACATCAATAGCGCCGCGACGCCGGGCGTGGTCTTCGACGGCTCCGCTCTGGCGGCAGGCTTCAGCGCGGGCCTGCGCGACGGCGCCGGCAACGAGCTGGTGCGCAGCTCACAGGTCTCGGTCGGCAAGCTGGTCCTGCAGTAGCAGGGTTGACTTTGGCACCGCGGACAGGCAGCGCTGTCCGCGGTGACCCAATCGAATCAGACGTGGTGGTCCGAACTCTCCCTCCCCGAGCGGCGTACTTTCTGGGCCTGCTTCGGCGGCTGGGCGCTCGATGCGATGGACGTCCAGTTTTACAGCTTCGTCATTCCCACACTCATCGCCACCTGGCACATCAGCAAGACGCAAGCGGGCGCGCTCGGCACCAGCGCGCTGCTCTTTTCCGCGGCCGGCGGCTGGATCGCGGGGCTGCTCGCCGACCGCATCGGCCGGGTCCGGACGCTGCAACTCACTATCTTATGGTTCGCCGTCTTCACCTGCCTGTCGGGTCTGGCGCAGGGCTATTGGCAGATGTTCGCCGCGCGCGCGCTCATCGGCCTCGGCTTCGGCGGCGAGTGGGCCGCGGGCGCCGTGCTGATGGGCGAAGTCATCAACTCCCGCAATCGCGGCAAGGCCGTGGGCACCGTGCAGAGCGGCTGGGCGCTGGGCTGGGGCGCGGCAGCCGTCTTCTATGCTCTGGCTTTTCGTTATTTCCCCGAGCACCTCGCCTGGCGGCTGCTCTTCTTCACCGGCCTGTTGCCTTCGCTCCTGGTGCTCTATATCCGCCGCTACGTCAGCGAGCCGGAAGTGTTCGTGCGCAGCAGGGACAAAGCTCAACGGCCAGGCTTTCTGGAAATCTTTTCACCGCCCATCCTGCGCACCACACTGCTCGCCTCGCTGCTGGCCACCGGCGCGCAGGGGGGCTATTACGCAATCACCACCTGGCTCCCGACTTATCTCAAGACGGAACGCGGCCTCTCCGTACTCAATACCAGCGGGTATCTGGGCGTAGTCATTGCCGGCTCTTTCACCGGATATCTCGTCAGTGCTTATCTGTCCGATCGGCTGGGCCGGCGGCGCAACTTCTTCCTCTTCTCTTTATGCTCGATGGCGACGGTGCTGGCCTATACCCAATTGACCATCTCGAACAATCAAATGCTGCTGCTCGGCTTCCCGCTGGGATTCTTTGCCTCGGGAATCTTCAGCGGCATGGGCGCCTTCTTCACCGAGCTCTTTCCCACGCGCATCCGCGGCTCGGGCCAGGGCTTCTCGTATAATGTCGGGCGCGCCATCGGTGCGCTCTTTCCCAGCCTGGTGGGGTCGCTCAGCGCCACGCTGCCGCTCGGCCGCGCCATCGGCATCTTCGCGGCGGCGGCCTATGCCGTGCTCTTCATCGCAGCGGTGCTGCTGCCCGAGACGCGCGGGCAGGAGCTTGCGCCCTGAAATGGTTTCCCATCTCCGACGAAGCGGCGCTCGTCGAGCTGTCGAATGCCGACGCGCTATCGCTGGCCGCGGCGCTCCAGCAATCACCTCCCGACGGATTGATCGCTGCAATCCCCGGCGCACAGACTCTGCTGTTGCTCTTTGATCCTGATCGATTCAATCCCGATCTGCTGGCGAGCGTCACCGCTCTTCCCCCTGCAGCGCCGCGCACGATCCGCCTTCCGACCCTTTATGACGGCGCCGATTTGGACGGCTTTGCCATCCCTCGGGACCAGGTCGTCCGGCTCCACGCGGAGGCGATCTGGACCGTCGCATTCCTCGGCTTCGCACCCGGCTTTGCCTATCTGACCGGAGCTCCGCCCGCGCTGGTGGTGCCGCGCCTTGCGACCCCGCGCGTGCGAGTGCCGGCGGGCAGCGTGGCTGTGGCCGGCGGATATGGCGGTATCTATCCCGATGAATCGCCCGGAGGTTGGCGCCTGCTGGGCCGGGTCTCGCGCCGGATGTTCGATCCGGCAGCGCTGCCCCCCGCACTGCTGCAGCCCGGCGACCGCGTGATCTTCGAGCCAGTCGCGGCACTTTCGCCGGAGCCGCCGAAAGTCGTGCGCCCCCCCGACGGCGAGCCCGTGCTGCGCGTACTTTCGCCAGGCGCCTTTACCAGCGTGCAGGGCGCCCCTCGGCCTGGCCCCGGTGCCGCGTGCGGCGGCGCGATGGATTTGCCCGCGCTCGCGTTCGTGAACCGGCAGGTCGGCAATCCGGCCGGCGCGGCAGGGCTGGAGATCACGCTTGTTGGTCCGGAGCTTGAAGCGCTCGCACCGGTGACGCTTTCGACCGGCCAGCTTCGGGAAGGCGAGCGCATCAAGCTGGGA
>JANYKT010000058.1 GCA_025358085.1 Deltaproteobacteria bacterium
GGCGACGAGAAGGTCCGCTGCGACGTGGTCGAGCTCTACCACGGCGGGATTTACGCTCTCTACAAGTACAAGCGCTTCCAGGACGTACGGCTGGTCTTCGCGCCCGAGATCGCCATCGCCTTTTTTGGCGGCGACCCCGACAACTTCAACTTTCCGCGCTACGACCTCGACGTCTCGTTCATCCGCGCCTACGAGGACGGCAAGCCGGCACAGACGCCCGACCACTTCAGCTGGTCGGCAGCGGGCGCGAAGGAGAACGATCTGACCTTCGTCTCGGGGCACCCCGGCGGCACCGATCGGGACCTGACGGTGGCCGAACTCACCTTCGAGCGCGATGTAGTCACACCGGATCTCGGCATGTACTATTCGGAGGTCCGCGGGTGGCTGACCCAGTACATGCTGCGCGGAGAAGAGCAGCGCCGCACCGCGGAGACCGATCTCTTCGGGGTCGAGAACAGCCTGAAGGTCTTCAAGGGCCACATCGAGGCGCTTGGCGACGCAAAGCTCTTCGCGGAGAAGACCGCGCGGGAGGGCGCGCTGCGCAGCCGGGTGAAGAAGAACGCCGCGCTGCAGAAGGAGGCCGGCCCGGCCTGGGACGCCATCGCCAGGGCAATTGAGCGCGAGCGCGAGATCCGCACGCGGCTGGTCACGCTGGAGGGCCGGGCCCGCGGCTTCGGCGTCGGCTCCAACAGCATCTTCCGCAACGCGCGCGCGCTGGTCCGCTCGGCTGATGAGCTGGCGAAGCCCAACGAGCTGCGCCTGCGCGAGTATGTGGACTCGGCGCTGCCGCAGCTGAAGCAGCGGCTCTTCTCGAGCGCGCCGGTGCACGAAGACCTGGAGTTCGAGGGACTGCGTTTCGGCCTGATCAAGCTGCGCGAGCTCCTGGGCGCGGACGATCCGGTGGTGAAGAAGGTGCTCGGCAAGAAGTCCCCGGAGGAGGTCGCACGCGAGGTGGTGAGCGGAACGAAGCTCAAGGATCCGGCCGTGCGCAAGCAGCTCTTCGAGGGCGGCAAGGCGGCGGTCGAGGCCTCGAAAGACCCGGCCATCGTGCTGGCGCGGCTGGTCGATCCGGAAGCGCGCGCGGTCCGCAAGATCTACGAGGACGAAGTGGACGGCGTGATCAAGAAGAACCAGGCGCTCATCGCCAAGGCGCGCTTCCAGCTCGAGGGCACTTCGAACTATCCCGACGCGACCTTCACCCTGCGGCTCAGCTATGGCGCGGTGAAGGGGTTCCCGGAGCAGGGCAAGCAGGTGGCTCCGGTGACTACAATGGAGGGCGCCTTCGAACGCGCCACCGGCCGCGAGCCGTTCAAGCTGCCGGACAGCTGGTTGCACGCGCAGGAGAAGAAGCAGATCAACGGTTCGACTCCCTATGATGTCGCCACCACCAACGACATCATCGGCGGCAACTCCGGGTCGCCGCTGTTCAACAAAAATCTCGAAATCGTTGGGTTGATCTTCGACGGCAACATCCACTCGCTCGGAGGCGACTACGGCTTCGACGAGGTCTTGAATCGCGCCATCGCGGTGGAGTCTTCCGCGCTGCTCGAGGCGCTCGACCACATCTACGGAACCAAACGGCTGGTCCAGGAACTAAAAGGCTCCGGCAGCGCGGGCGCTGGCCAGCACTGAATCTTCGCTCCGCAGTTCGCAAGTCACCGGTCGGCTCCCTCGCGGGGGCCGGCCGTTTCATTTCCGCACTGCGGCGGATTGACCGCCTTGTTCCAGGTGACTACAACTCCAGGGTGCCGCCCAAAAAGAACCGATCGGTCGGGATCCGCGAGCTCAAGGCAAAGCTGAGCGCCTACGTCCGGCGCGCGCAGGCCGGCGAGACGGTTGCGATCACCGACCGCGGCGCGGTGGTGGCGGAGCTGCGACCGCGCACGCTCTCACTTGAAGAGATCAACCGCCGCATCGACGAGATGGCCAGAAAGGGGCTGGTGACGAAATCGACGTCAACCGATCTCTCGTCCCTGCGCAAATTCAAAGGGCCAGGCTGGAAGAAAGGCGAGGCACGGAAGTTGCTCGATGAAGACCGCGAGGATCGCTTCTGAACGGGCCCCTTTACCTCGATGCGAGCGCCGTTCTTCGCTGGCTACTGGAAGAGGATCAGGACTTGGGTGAACGCATCCTTGCCTCTTCACTGCGTCTGGCGTGTTCGCTGACTTTTCTCCAGACCGCGCGCGCGGTCATTCGCGCGAAAGCTGCGGGCCGCATGTCTGGTCAAAAGCAACGCGCCGTCACGGATGCACTCGGCCTCCTCGAACGTGCCAGCCAGATTCTGGCGGTCGGAGTCGAGGCCCTCCACGCGGCCAGGCAAACTTTTCCGCACGAGCCCGTCCGCGCGCTCGACGCCATCCACCTGGCGGCGGCGCTCGCCTGGCGGCAGCAGGTCGGCCCGCTGGCCATCGCCAGTATGGACGAGGTGCTGCGCCGGAACGCCGCCACGCGGGGCTTTGCGCTCGTGCCCGAATAGGCCAGCAGTCTCGTTGACCAAAGCACCTCGCGCCGCTAGGTTCCCGCTCCCTCAAGGAGAAAAGCCATGCGCGCCACCTGGATCGAGCGACGCCGCGGACAGAAGAACGTCACGCAGATGCACTACGCGCGGCAGGGCGTGGTCACGGAGGAAATGGAGCACGTAGCCAAGGTCGAGCGCCTGCCCGCCCAGCTGGTGCGCGACGAGGTGGCGCGCGGCCGGATGATCATCCCGGCAAACGTGATGCACCCGGAGCTGGTGCCGATGGCCATCGGCATCGCCAGCAAATGCAAGATCAACGCGAACATCGGCAACAGCGCCGTGCTCTCCGACGTCGAGGGGGAGCTCCTGAAATTGCGCGCCTGCCTGCAGCACGGCGCCGACACCGTGATGGATCTGAGCACCGGCGGTGACATCCCGCACATCCGCGACGTGCTCTTGCGCGGCTCCAACGTGCCGCTCGGCACCGTGCCCATGTACGAGGCCATCGAGCGGGTCAAGCGCGTGGAGAGCCTGACCGCGCGGGACCTGCTCGACATCGTGGAAGAGCAGGCGCAGCAGGGCGTGGACTACATGACCATCCACGCCGGTATCCTGCGGGACTTCCTGCCGCTCGCGCAGCACCGCATCACCGGCATCGTCTCGCGCGGCGGCGCGCTGATGGCGCAGTGGATGATCGCTACCGGTCTGGAAAATCCATGGTTCACGCACTTCGATGAGCTGTGCGAGATCTTCAAGAAGTATGACGTCAGCTTTTCGCTGGGCGACTCGCTGCGGCCCGGCTGCCTGGCCGACGCGTCCGACGCCGCGCAGTTCGCCGAGCTCAAGGTCCTTGGTCACCTGACCAAGAAGGCCTGGGAGCACGACGTGCAGGTGATGATCGAAGGCCCGGGACACATCCCGATGGACGAGATCGAGATGAACATGCGCGTCGAGCAGGAGGTCTGCTTCGAGGCGCCCTTCTATGTGCTGGGGCCGCTGACCACGGACATCGCGCCCGGCTATGACCACATCACTTCGGCCATCGGCGCGGCGCTCGCGGGCTGGCACGGCGCCTCGATGCTTTGCTACGTGACGCCTGCCGAGCACCTGAGCCTGCCCAACGCCGAGGACGTGCACCAGGGGATCATCGCCTACAAGATCGCGGCGCACGCGGCCGACGTGGCCCGCAAGCGCACGGGCGCGCGCGACCGCGACGACGCGCTCTCGCGGGCGCGCTATGCGTTCGACTGGAAGCAGCAGTTCGCGCTGTCGCTCGACCCCGTCGCCGCGCAGACAAAGCACGACGAGACGCTGCCGCACGACGCTTTCAAGAGCGCCGAGTTCTGCTCCATGTGCGGACCCAAGTTCTGCTCCATGAAGGTGCACACGCATCTGGACGAAAAGACCCAGACGCCCGTCACCGAGAGGGCCGATGCGCAGCTGGTCGCGGAAGCGCTCGCGTTCGGGCATGGCCACGCGGTCCCGCGCAGCGGCAGCGTGGTCGAGCAGGCGAAGGTCGCGCTCGGCAGCAGGAGCAACGCCGTGGGCGCTCCGCGCGCGCCGCTCGCCCGCAACGAATGACCGAGGAGCAGGCGGCGCCGCTCGCGCAGACGGACGACTCTTCGTCCGCGGCCATCGAGACGCACGGGCTGACGCGGCGGTTCGGCGCGCAGCTCGCGGTCGACGGCATCGACCTGCGCGTGCCGCGCGGCAGCTTCTATGGCTTCCTTGGCGAGAATGGCGCCGGCAAGAGCACCACCATTTCGATGCTCACCGGCCTGCTGGCAAAGACCAGCGGCGAGATGCGCGTGCTGGGCCTCGCGCCCTGCGATGAGCTCAAGCGCCGCATCGGCGTGGTACCCGACGGTCTGCTGCTCTTCGACCGCCTCACCGGCCGCGAGCACCTGGTCTTCGTCGGCCGCATCTTTGGTCTCGAGCGCCACGAAGCGGGCCGCCGCGCCGATGAGCTGCTCGCGGCGATGGAGCTGACCGGCGACTCGCGCAAGCTCGTCTCGGACTACTCCTTCGGCATGCGCAAGAAGCTCGCGCTCGCGGCGGCGCTGATCCACGGGCCGGAGCTGCTCTTCCTCGACGAGCCCTTCGAGGGCGTGGACGCCGTGGCCAAGGCGAAGCTCACCGCGCTCCTGGCCGATCTGGTGCGCCGGCGGAAGCTCACCGTCTTCATCACCTCGCACGTGCTCGAGGTGGTCGAGCGACTGTGTGACCACGTCGGGGTCATCCACCGGGGAAGGCTGGTGGCGCAGGGCTCGCTCGCAAGCGTGATCGCGGCCGTTCCGCAGGCGCAGACGCTCACCGACGCCTTCGTCAAGCTGGTCGGCGAGGGCCGTGGGGAGCCGCGCGCGCTCTCGTTCTTGCCATGAGACTACATTGCTCCCGGGAAAGCGCCTGGAGAGAAGAGTGATCGGCGCGCTGCTCTGGCTGCGCTGGACGCTGTGGCGCAGGCGGCTTTTGCAGGAACGCGCCTGGGGCCGCACGCTCTTCACGCTGGTGGCGCTTGGAAGCGCGGGCTTGTTCAGCCTCGGGCTCTGCTCGCTGGTCCTCGAAGCCGCCGCGGCGCTGCGCATCCAGCCGCAGAAGGTCGCCGGGCGCGGCGGCCCGCTGGCGCTCTTTGCCACCTGGCTGACGATGGCGCTGGTCGCGCGGGTCTGGATGTCGCTCGTCAGCGCCGGCCAGACGACGAGCTTCCTCGACCCTCGCCGGTTCCTCATCTACGCGGTCCCGGCGCGGGTGGTGAGCGCGCTCAACTTCGCGGCGCAGCTCTTCGAGCCGGTCTGGCTGCTGCTCTACCCGGTGCTGGTGAGCGTTGCGCTCGGGGTCTCCACGCTCCCCGGCGCGCCCGCGTTCTGGGCACTGCTCGTCGCCGAGGCGTTCGCGGTGTTCGGCGTGGTGGGACTGCTTCACCTCGCGGCGGCGGCGAGCTCGCTGCTCGAGACGCGGCAGGCGTTGCGGCGCGGGTTCTCCATCGTGCTGCTCTTCGCCGGCTTCGCCGCTTTTCAACTCGCGCTCGCCAGGCCGGGGCGGCCCGGCCTGCCCGAACTCTTCGCTGGCCACCACTGGCGCCTGATCGCGCTGACCCCGCCTGGCTGGGCCGCGGCTCTCGCGCGCGCCCTGTCGGACCGGAGCCCGCTCCATGTAGTCACACCGGCACTGCTGCTCTTCCTGCTCGGCTTCGGCTGCGCCCTGGCCGCGCATCGCCTCTCGGTCCGCGAGGCGACGCGTCCGGCTGAGACCCGGCTCGCGCCCCAGCGCGCAGGGACGCGGGACGGCTGGGCAATCCCCGTCTTTAGCGGCGAGTTCACGGCGCTCTTCGAGAAGGAGGCCAAGACCGCCTTGCGCGTCGGCTGGCTGCAGCTGGTGCTGGTGCCGGTCGGCTTTCTCATGCTGCGCTCCTTTGCCTGGAGTGAAGTGGGCAGGGTCCCGTTGCTGGTGGCCGCGGGCTACGCGCATCTGGGCGTGCTGGAGATCGCCACCAACAGCTTCGGCCGCGACCTGTCCGGCGCGCGCGCTTACTTCCTCTGGCCCGTGCGCGGCCGCACGGTGCTGCTGGCAAAGAACGCCGTCGCCTATCTCTTCTCGCTCGCCATCTTCACGCTGCTTGCACTGGTGGCGCTGTCGACGGGGCGGGTGCCGCCGTCCGAGATCGCGGTGGGTCTCTGCGCCCACGCCGCGACCTTTCCCCTGCTCGCCACCTTCGGGAACGTCTCGAGCGTGCTCTATCCGTCGCCGGCGCGGGGGACGCTGCGGCGCGTGCGCGGCACGGGTCCCTTGACCGCGCGGCTGCTCGCCATGCTGCTATTGATGGGCGCCACCTGGGCCCCCTACTGGATCGCGCAGGTGCGCCGCCTGCCGCTCAGCGTCGCGTACCTGGGCGAGCTCGTGGCCATGTCCATCGCGTACGGCGGCCTGCTCACCTTCGCCACGCACCTCTTCCTGCAGCGCCGCGAGCCGCTCCTGGCCGCGCTCTCCCGCGACGAGTAATGGGGACAGCCAGCAGCTGCCCATACGAGATCGTTCTCGACTTGGCGGAGCCAGTCCGCGGCGCGGTTGGGTTCTGCCGTCCGCGCAAGCCAGCACCGACGGCAGGGCGCCGGGCGCGAGTGAAAACGCTTCACGTCTTCGCCTCGCGCGTGCTTATCCGTATCGTTCAGTTCTTGAGCGGGCGGACCAGCTCGTCGGGCGCGTCGGGGACGTGCAGCTTGGTATCGTCCGCCAACGGCTCGTCGCTGCCCGGCACGTAGTTCGGGTTCTTGCGCAACATGCCCGGGCCGCCGTCCCAGCCGAAGAGCGCGAGCACCGTGTGGTAGAGACCGACCGCGGCCATGTAAATGGCCGCGAGGGCCATGACGCCGAAGCAGATGAGCAGCCCGATCATCCACGGCATGGCGCCCGCGGCGGGGCCGCCCGAGACGCGCGAGTGAACGAACCCGACCAGGCAGACCAGCACTCCGACCGTGAGCAGCCCGGCACCTGTGCGAAGGATTTTCGGCATGTGACTACACCTCGAAGCTCGCGCCGCAGGAACAGCTTTTGCGCGCGCGAGGGTTGTTGAAGAGGAATGATGGGCCGCGGGCGAAGTCGATGCACGTGCCGTCCAGCAGCGGCACGCTCCCACGGTCCACCGCGACGCGCAGGCCGCAGGTCTCGACCACGGTATCCTCGGGGCCGGGCGACTCGACGAAGTAGAGATCGTAGTTCAAGCCGTTACACCCGCCCGCCACCACCGCCACGCGCAGGAGCCAGCCGGCCACGTCGGCATCGCGGGCGCGCGCGAGGACAGCCGCGGCAGCGCTCTCGGTGAGCTGCAGCTGCATCAGATCTTCCGCAACTCGAACAGGTCGGCGTCGGCGAGTTTCTGGAAGGCCTTGACGCAAGCGGGGTCGAACTGGGTGCCGGAGCAGCGGGCGATCTCGGCGCGGGCTTCTGGAAAGGAGGACGCGCGGCGATATGGCCTGTCGCTGGTGATGGCGTCGAGCGTGTCGGCGATGGCGAAGATGCGCGCACCGAGCGGAATCTGCTCCCGTGCGAGCTTGCGCGGATACCCGGTGCCGTCCCAGCGCTCCTGGTGCGCGAGGACAATCTCGGCGGGCGCACGCAGGAACTCGATGGCCTGCAGGATTTGCCAGCCGGTCTCGGGGTGGCGGCGCATCTCGGTCCACTCGCAGGCCGTCAGCGGGCCCGCCTTCAGCAGGATGCCGTCGGGTACGCCGATCTTGCCGATGTCATGCAGCAGCGCGCCCCGCGCGAGCTGGGCGCGCTCGTCGGCGCTGGTGGCCGGTCCCGGCATCTGGTCGGCGATGCCCAGGGTGTACTTGACCACGCGCTGGGAGTGGTGGCTGGTCTCGTGCTCGCGCGCGTCGAGCGCCTGGACCAGCGCTGCGAGTGTGCTTGCGTAGGCGGTTTCGATCCCGAGCAGCGCAGCGCTCAGCTCGGAGGTCTTTTCGCGGACCAGGTGTGTCAGGCCCTCATGGTACCGGGTGCGGGCAAGGGCGAGCTCGCGCCCGCTGTGGGCGCGCTCGACCGCTCGCACGAGCTCGGTCACGCGCGGCGGCTTCAGCAGGTAGTCGGCCGCGCCGCGCTTCAAGCATGCGACCGCCGACTCGGTGTCGCCATAGCCGGTCAGCATCACGACGGCGGCGTCGGGGTGGCGCTCGAAGATCTGGTCGAGCAGCCACATGCCGTCGTGGTCGGGCATCTTCATGTCCGAAAGGATGAGCGGCAGCTCAGGCTCGCTGCTGAGCACCCTCAGCGCAGCCTCGGCGCAGTCGGCCTGGCGCACGCGATAGCCCTCCTCGCGCAGGACCGCGCAGAGCACCTCGCGCACGGCTCGGTCGTCATCGACCACCAGTACGATCGGCTGCGCATCGGCAGGCCGCTTGCGCTCGTCCGCAAGGCGATCGCCAGCGGCCGGGGGGCTTGCGCTGATGAGGCGAATCATCGTTGTTCGCTCCTGGAAAAGCGGTTGTTCTACCGCGGCGGGGGGCGAGCAAGTCAATCGCTCCGCGGGGACTTCGCGCGCGATTGACATCGCGAGGTGTCTCCGGGTAGGGCGGATTCCCTTCTGAGCGCGAAGCAGGAGTCCCCATGGCTGATTCCGTCCCCTCCCTTTCGCAGTCGCAGATCCCGACGCCGCTCGCGAATGCGCCGTTGCGGCTGCCGCAGGGCGTGGTGAGCGCGCAGGGCACGCTGGTGGTGTACGAGCCGGGCAGCGGCAAGCTGCTGGGTGAGGTGCGCGTCAGCACGCCGCTGCAAGTCACCGAGGCGGTGGCGGCGTCGCGAGCGGCGCAGGCCGAGTGGGGTGCCGAAAGCTTCGCCGCGCGCAAGGCAGTGCTGCTCCGTTTCCAGCGATTGCTGCTCGAGCGCGCCGAAGACTTCTGTGACCACATCACCCGCGAGAACGGCAAGACCCGCAACGAGTCGCTTTTCATGGAGGTGCTGCCGGTCGCTGACGCGGTGCACTTCTGGGCCGGCAACGCGCGCAAGCTGCTGCGGGACGAGAAGATCCCGCTGCACCTGTTCCCTCACAAGAAGAGCTACCTGCGCTACTACCCGCGCGGCGTCATCGGCATCATCGCGCCCTGGAATTATCCCTTCTCCATTCCCACTGGCGACGCGGTGGCGGCGCTGATGGCGGGCAACGGCGTGGTGGTCAAGCCGTCGGAATACACGCCGCTCATCATGGAGAAGACGCGCGCACTCTTTGAGGAGGCGGGCCTTCCCCGCGGGCTCTTCTCGGTGGTGCAAGGCCGCGGCGAGGTGGGCGCGACGCTTGTCGCCTCGGGCGTGAACATGGTCATCTTCACCGGGTCGGTCGCGACCGGCCGCAAGGTGAATGTCGCGGCCGCCCAGCAGCTGGTCCCGTGCGTGCTGGAGCTCGGCGGCAAGGACCCCGCCCTGGTGCTGGCCGACGCAGACCTCGACAGCGCGGCCAAAAAGATTGCCTGGGGTGCATTCGCCAACTCGGGCCAGATCTGCGCATCGGTCGAGCGCGTCTACGTGCACGAGAGCGTGGCCCGGCCGCTCACCGACAAGCTGGTCGCGCTCACCAAAACGCTGCGTCAGGGCGAGCCCAACACCCACGAAGTCGACGTCGGCGCCATGACCACCCAGATGCAGCTGGACGTCATCCAGCGCCACCTGGACGATGCGCTTGCGAAGGGCGCGGTGATCCTGGCTGGTGGCCACATCACCGTGACGCCCTCCGGCGCGCGCTTCGTGCAGCCGACCGTGCTCGGCAACGTGACCCGCGAGATGGCCATCGTCCGCGACGAGACCTTCGGACCGATGCTGCCGATCATGACCTTCAAGACGGACGACGAGGCGGTCCGGCTGGCCAACGATTCCGTCTACGGCCTCTCCGCTTATGTGTTCTCCGGCAGCCGCGCCCATGCGGAAAAGATCGCCAACCGGCTCATCGCCGGGACCGTCATGCACAACGACACGCTGTACACGCACGCCGCGCCCGAGACGCCCTGGGGCGGGGTCAAGCAGTCGGGCCTGGGACGCGTGCACGGCAAGCACGGCCTCAAGGACCTGTGCGAGGTGCGGCACGTCAACCTGGAACGCTTCAACGTTCCCGCCTTCTGGTACTACCCGTACGGCAAGAAGGCCTGGACCAACGGGCTGCGCCTTTACCGCACCCTGCTCGGCAACGGACTGGGCGCTCGGCTGAAGGCCTTGTTCGGGAAGCACTGAGCCGCTAAGGCAGGCATTGTTGACAGGGGAGGACCCCGGCGCTACTTGAGCCGCCCTTTCGATGGGAGGCACTTCAGTGGCCCAGGCACCGATTCAATATGACGTCGCGATCATCGGCGCAGGACCGGGCGGGTATGTCGCCGCCATCCGGGCCGGGCAGCTGGGCCTCAAAGTCGTGGTGATTGAAAAGGACGAACGGCTGGGCGGCACCTGCCTCCTTCGCGGCTGCATCCCCACCAAATGCCTGCTGCACTCGGCCGCCGTTCTGGAGGAGGCCCGCGACGGCGCCGAGCATGGGGTCATCGCCGAGAACGTGCGCATCGACATGCCCGGCGTGAACAAGCGCAAGGACAAGGTCGTCGCCAAGAATGCAAAAGGCGTCGAGTTCCTCTTTCGCAAGAACAAAGTCGATCGGCTACACGGCCACGCGCGCATCGCGGGACCGGGCAAGATCTCCGTCAGCGGCGGGTCTTCGAAAGAAGTCTCGGTCGAAGCGAAGCACATCGTCCTCGCCACCGGCAGCGCGCCGCGGGTGATTCCGGGCATCCAGGTCGACGGCAGGCAAGTCGTTACCAGCGATGAGCTGCTGAAGAATGATGTAGTCCCCAAGCGCCTGATCGTGCTGGGCGCCGGCGCGGTGGGCGTGGAGTTCGCCTCGGTCTACAGACGCTTCGGAAGCGAGGTCACCATCGTCGAGATGCTGCCGCACCTGGTGCCGCTCGAGGACGTGGACATCTCGACCGAGTTCGAGAAAGCCATGCGGAGGCGCGGCATCAAGGGCCTGACCAGCGCGAAGCTGGAAAAAGTCGAGGTCGCCGGCGGCCTGGTCAAGGCCACGGTGACTACATCGAAAGGCAGCGAGGTCCTCGAGGCGGAAATGTTCCTCTGTGCCGTGGGCCGGCGGCCGGTCTCCGAAAATCTGGACTTGGAAAAATTTCCCAAGGTCAAGGTCGAGCGCGGCTACGTGGTGGTCGATCAGAAGACCATGCTCACCGGCGAAGAGTGGCTGTCGGCCATCGGCGACGTCGTCGCGGTGCCGGGCCGCCCGCACCCGCAGCTCGCGCACCTGGCGTCGGCCGAGGGCATCTTCGTCATCGAGCGGCTCGCGGGGCTGAAGCCGCACCCGATCAATCTCGATCTCGTCCCGGGCGCGACCTACTCCGACCCGGAGGTGGCGTCGGTCGGGCTGACCGAAAAAGCGGCGCGCGAGAAGGGTTATCAGGTCAAGATTGGCGTCTTCCCGTTCTCCGCCAATTCAAAGGGCATGATCCTCGGCACCAGCGAAGGCATGGTGAAGATCGTCGCCGAGGAGAAGTACGACGAGGTGCTCGGCGTGCACATCGTCGGCCCAGCGGCGACCGAGCTGATTGCCGAAGCGTGCGCGCTCCTGCGGCTGGAGGCCACCAGCGAAGAGATGATGCACGTCATACGGCCGCACCCGACGCTGAGCGAGGCGCTCACCGAAGCGTCCGAGGCAGTGCGCGGAAAGTCCATGCATATCTGAGCCAAGGCCGCATCGCCGGGCAGCGGCCGCGTCGCTCACTTCTGCGCGATGCTTGTCGATGGGCCGGCGTGGCCGCTAATCGCCCGCCTCGTCCCTGCGCGAGATCCACAGGACGAGCGCGATGAAGAGCGGCTGAAACGGCAAGCGGGCCCAGAGCAACCAGACCGGCAGCGAGCCGCCGAGCGCGGGGTGCAACACCATGTTCACGTTCGCCGGAAAGACAGCGACGAAGAGCAGTGCGAGGCCGATGCCGGCCGCTCGACGGACCTGCCGGACCAGCAATCCCAGCCCGCCGAGCACCTCGAAGAAGCCGCTCAGCTGCACCAGCAACAGCTTGGCCGGCAGCGCGACCGGCACGATGCGCACGAAGCCGCCGGGGCTGGCGAAGTGAGCCCCGCCGATAGCGAGCATCGCTCCAGCCGTGAGGACGCGCACGATTCCGCGGATGCGTTCCTTCTTGCCGCGCACGATTCCGCGGATGCGTTTCTTCTCGATCACGAGCGCCTCCGCACCACACAAGCGCGAAGCCGCCGCCGCGCGCCACTCGAATCGTGGGAAGTGTTCTCTCCGTTGCCCGCTCTCTCGCCCAGGCTGGAAGCAGTCCTCGCCGCCGCCGGCCGCTGCGGCGTGCTCGCGGACATCTGCGCCGACCACGCGCTGGTCGCGCTCGCGGCTGTCGCCCGGGGGACGGCAATGCTCGCCATCGCGGTCGAGTCGCGGAGTGCGCCGCTGCTGCTGGCCTCGCGCAACCTGGCACTCTCCCGGCTTTCGGGCCGGGTGCTGCTGGTGCGCGGCAGCGGGCTCGCGCCGGTGCGTCGCGCGGACGTCATCGTGATCGCCGGCGTCGGCGGCGACCTGGCGGCGCAGCTGCTGGACGCAGGCGGCGCAGGCGGCGGCTTCGCAAACCGCGTCGTAGTGCAGCCCAATCGCCACTCGCGTGAAGTGCGGTCGTGGGCCAGGGGCGCGGGCTTCCACGTCGTCGAGGAGCGCGCAGTGGCTGAAGGCGGCCAGCTCCACCTGGTGCTCTCGTTCGAGCGGCGGGGTGGCGACGACCCCGCTTACGGCGCGCGGCCCGATCAGGCGGAGCTGCTGCTGGGGCCACTGCTGCTCGCCCGCGGCGCTGCGGCGGACCCGGCCTCGCGGCTTTTCCTGCGCCGCGAGCTGCCGCGGCTGCGCGCACTCTCGGAACGCCGGCCTGACCTCGCCTGCGCCGCGGCAGTCCTGGAAGAGCTGTTCGGGGGCTGAAAAGCTCAGCGCTGCAGCCGGAGCGCGGGCCCGCGACCCATCTGGCGCAACCAGCGCAGGTTCGAGGCGAGGGCGCTCCACAGGGTCGGCTCGGCGCTGTAGACGACCCCGTAATCACCGCAGGTCTTTTGCACGATGGCCGAGACCGCCGGGTAGTGCACGTGGCAGATGCGCGGGAAGAGGTGGTGCTCGATCTGGAAATTCAGCCCGCCCAGGTACCAGCTGAGAAGCCGGCTGCGGCGCGCGAAGTCAACCGTGGTAGCGACCTGGTGCTCGGCCCAGCCCGCCTGCATCTGGCCGCCCGCGTTCGCCTCGGGAAACTGGGCCAGGCTCACGCAGTGCGCGAGCTGGAAGACGACCGATGTGACTACACCGAGCGTGCCCACTCCCAGGAGCCAGAGCGGCAGGAGTTTCCAGGTCGGATGCAGGAGCAGCGGCACGACGAAGGCCCAGGTCACGAACAGCACCTTCCCACCGAGCGCGCTCGCGAGTGCCCAGCCGCGCGCGGGAGGAAAGCTGTGCGAGGCGATCCGGCCGCTCGCCAGCTCGCGCGAGTCGTCCAGGAACCACCACTTGAGCGGGAAGACGGCGTACAAAATCCAGATGTAGAGGTGCTGGAAGCGGTGAAAGCGACGCTGCTCCTGGGAGGGCGCGAGCCGCAGCATCGAGCTTGCCTCGAGGTCCGTGTCGAGCCCGGCGATGTTCGTATAGGTGTGGTGAAGGATGTTGTGCTTCTGCCGCCAGACGTGCGAGCTCGCGCCCAGCACGTCGATGCTGAAGCCCATCAGCCGATTGAGCCGGGGACTCTTGGCGTAGCTGCCGTGGTTGGCGTCGTGCATCACGCTGAAACCGATGCCCGCCATGGCGAGCCCGATGGAGACGGTCAAGAGCCCGGTGAGCACCGGCCCCACGTCGGCGAAGAGCGCCAATGCGTAGGAGCCCATCAGCCAGGCGGCCAGGATCGCGGTCTTGACCCGGATTGCCCAGCCTCCGTGCGGCTCACGGCCGGTGCTGTCGAAGTAGGCTTGCACCCTCGACTTGAGGTCGGTGTGGAAGGTGCTGCCGGAGGGGAAGTGGACGCGGGCGGCGGACGACATTGGGGGGGAGACTAGGAAGCGTAGGTCACCGAGGCGTCACGGCCTGAAAAGCGGGTACCCGCGAAATCAGTAAGGTGTCCCGGATCAGGGCCCCGGATCGCGGGCAGGATTAGCAGCCTCGCGCTTCGGCGCGCTTTCGGTTATGACCGCCGCCTCATGGGCCAGGGATTGATCCAGCTCGGGGGGACTCCGGTCGCGGCAGGCTGCGGCCCCGTGCGCAGGCGCGACCCCAAACCCGACTGGCTGAAGGTCAAGATGCCAGGCGGCGGCCGCTATGAGCAGGTCAAACAGACTCTCCGCGAGCTCAACCTGGTCACCGTCTGCGAGGAGGCCAGCTGCCCCAATGTCGGCGAGTGCTGGGGCTCGGGCACCGCGACCGTCATGCTCATGGGCGACGTCTGCACGCGTGGCTGCCGCTTCTGCGACGTCAGCTCGGGCACGCCGGGGCCGCTCGACCCGCTGGAGCCGCGGCACCTGGCCGAAGCGGTCTCGCGACTGGGGCTCGACTACCTTGTAGTCACCTCGGTCAATCGCGACGAGCTTGCGGATGGCGGCGCAGCTCACTTCGCCACCGCCATCGCCGAGCTGCGCCGCGCGGCGCCGCGCACGCTGGTCGAGGTGCTGACGCCGGACTTCCAGGGGCGCTCGTTCGCGCTGGATATGATCATCGAAGCCGAACCGGCCGTCGCCGCCCACAACCTCGAGACGGTGCAGCGCCTGACCCCGCGGGTCCGCGACCGGCGCGCCTCGTACCAGCAGTCGCTCGAGGTGCTCGCTTATTACAAGGCCGGCGGAATGCGGACCAAGAGCTCCATCATGCTCGGGCTCGGCGAGACCCGCGAAGAGGTGCTGCAGGCCATGCAGGACCTGCGCGCGGTGGGCTGCGACATCCTCACGCTCGGGCAGTATTTGCGCCCCACCGACAAGCACCTCGCGGTCGAGGAGTTCGTCCGGCCGGAGGTCTTCCAGCAGCTTGAGCAGGACGGCCTCGGGCTCGGCTTCAAGTTCGTGGCCGCAGGGCCGCTGGTGCGTTCGTCCTACAAGGCCGGCGAATTCTTCATCCGCAACTGGGTCGAGTCGGCCCGCGCCGTCGGTTAACAAAATTACCGAAATGCCCATCAACAATATCATCCAGGCGGTCAACGACGCCCTGCGCATCGAGATGCGCCGCGACCCGCGCGTGGTCGTGCTCGGCGAGGACGTCGGCAAGTTCGGCGGCGTCTTCCGCGCCACCGCTGGCCTCTACGAGGAGTTCGGCGAGGACCGGGTCATCGACACGCCGCTCGCCGAGGCGGGCATCATCGGCGCCGCCATCGGCATGGCCATGTACGGCTTGCGGCCCGTCCCCGAGATCCAGTTCAGCGACTTCATCTTCCCTGCCTTCGACCAGATCGTTAATGAATTGGCAAAGCTTCGTTATCGAAGCGGCGGCCAGTACACCGCGCCGGTCGTCATCCGCACGCCGGTGGGCGGCGGCATCAAGGGCGGGCACTATCACTCGCAGTCGCCCGAGGCGCTCTTCATCCACACGCCCGGCTTGCAAGTGGTCTGTCCGTCCAACCCGCACGACGCCAAGGGGCTCTTGCTCTCGGCGCTTCGAGGGGACGATCCGGTGCTCTTCATGGAGCCGAAGCGCGTGTACCGCGCGTCGAAAGGCGAAGTTCCCGAAGGTGACTACACCATCCCTCTGGGCGTGCTGCGGGTAGCGCGCGAGGGGCGCGGCCTCACCGTGATCGCCTGGGGCGCCATGTTTCACGAAGCGCTCGCGGCGGTCACGCAGGCGCCCGAGCTGGACGCCGAGCTGCTCGATCTGCGCACGCTCTGGCCGCTCGATCTCGACGCCATCGTGCGCAGCGTGCGGAAGACCGGCCGCCTCGCCATCGTGCAGGAGGCGCCGCGGACGTGTGGTCTCGCGGCCGAGATCGCAGCGCTGGTGCAGGAGCGCTGCTTCACCTCTCTGGAGGCCCCCATCCGCCGCATCACCGGGTGGGACGTGCCGTTTCCGTACACGCTCGAAAATGATTACCTGCCGCTCGCGCCGCGCATCCTGCAGGGACTGCGCGAGCTTTCGGCCTACCAGCCTTAAGGAGCACTCCACATGGCACAATTCGAGTTCAAGCTACCGGACATCGGCGAGGGCGTCGTCGAGGGCGAGATCGTCAAGTGGCTGGTGAAAACCGGCGACGACATCATCGAGGACCAGCCGCTCGTCGAGGTGATGACCGATAAGGCAACGGTGACCATCCCCTCGCCGCGACGGGGCAAGGTCGTGCGGACGGTGGGCAGCGAAGGCGAGATCGCCAGGGTGCACGGGACGCTGGTGGTGCTCGAGGTCGGCGGGACCGGGCCGGATACGGCATCGCACGGGCAGCCGAGCAACGCGCAGGCGGCGCCGTCGTTGCCTGCCTCCAGTGCAGGGCAGCCAGCGCCGCTGCAGACCGCGCACGCGCCGGTGGCGGCGACTTCCGCGAGAGCTTCGGGTGCGGCGGCCGGGGCCGGCGCCTACGGTCACGCGCCTGCCGCCGAGGTCGATGCATCCGGGGCGAACGGTCAGACCAACGGCGATGGCCGTCGCGTGCTGGCCACGCCGGTCACCCGCAAGATGGCGCGAGAGTTTGGCGTTGATCTCTCGCAGTTGCATGGGTCCGGTCCGCAAGGCCGCGTGATGAAGGCCGACCTGCTCGCGCACCAGGAGCGGCCGCAGCCGGCAGCGAGGCCAGCCGCACCGTCCCCTGTGCCAAGCGAGGCCGACGAGGTCCGCCCCTTGCGGGGCCTGCGCAAGAGCATCGCGAAGAGCATGGTGCAGAGCCACGGCTTCGTGGTGCCGTTCACCTTCATCGAAGAGTGCGACACCGCGCGGCTTACCCAACTGCGCGAGCGTCTGAATGGGGAGTTGGTCAAGCGCGGCGAGGCGAAGCTCAGTTACCTGCCGTTCATCACCAAGGCGCTGCTGCACGGCTTCCGCAAGTTCCCGGAGCTCAACGCGGTGATGGACGAGCAGAAGCAGGCGCTCATCGTCCGCAAGGAGTTCAACATCGGCTATGGCGCGGCCACGGACGCGGGGCTGACGGTCTTCGTCATCAAGGACGTCGCGCACAAGTCGGTGAAGGTGCTTGGCGCCGAGCTGGAGCGACTTTCGAAGGCGGCGCGCGAGAACAAGCTGCAGCTGAGCGATTTCAAGGGCTCGACCTTCACGGTGACCTCGCTGGGCCGCGATGGCGGGCTGATGGCGACGCCGGTTGTCAATCATCCCGAGGTGGCCATTCTCGGCATCCACAAGATCAAGGAATGGGCGAAGCCCGTGCGCAACTCCGACGGAAGCGTGAGCGTGGAGATCGCCGAGCGGATGAACCTGTCCTGCTCGTTCGATCACCGCGTCATCGACGGCCACATCGGCGCGGCTTTTCTCTACGAAGTCATCCGCGCGCTGGAAGCTCCGGAGCTGCTGCTCATCGATTGATCAGATCAGCCGGGGATGCCGAGGCGGGCCAGCTCGGCCGGAAGCCGGCCGGTGAGCGCAAAAGCGAGCATGCGAAAGTCGCCGCGGAAGCTCCAGAGCGGGTGCTGGAATGTGGCTGGCCGGTTGTGCTCGATGAAGAAGTGGCCAATCCAGGCGAAGGCATACCCGCAGAGGAGCGCGGCCAGCACGAATCGCGGCTGCCGTGTCGCGAAGGCGTAGAGGGCGATCAAGACCGCGAGTGAAGTGCCGATGAAGTGCAACCTGCGGGTGGCCGCGCGGGCGTGCTCGCGCAGATAAAAGGGCCAGAAGTCTTCGAAGGTCTTCATTGCAATTGCCTCGTCGATGGCTTGCGTACCGAAGCCTTCGATCAATGTTCCGCGAATGTCGAGCACCGGCACGCCGTGGTACGCGACGCCGGCCGCGCGCGTCCGCCATCTCGCGGTCCGCCGCGGGATCCTTCTCGATGTCGCGGTCCGCGAACGTGCGGAAGGCGGTTGCGAGCTGAAGGCCCCTCCTCTACAACTGCGCGCCTATGCATGCTCCCGCCATTCAGCGCGACACGTTGCTGCGCCTCTACCGCGAGATGGTCCGCCTGCGCGTGCTCGACGAGCGCATGATGACGCTGCAGCGGCAGGGTCGGGTGGGCTTCTACGGCGCTTGCACCGGCCAGGAAGCGGCCACGCTCGCGAGCGCCATTGTCCTCGAGCCCAGCGACTGGATCTTCCCGGCGTTGCGCGAGAGCGGCGCCATGCCGCTGCGCGGGTTCCCGATGGTGCCCTATCTGTGCCAGGTGTTCGGCAACTCGGGCGACGAGACGAAGGGCCGGCAGATGCCGAGCCACATGGCTTCCCGCAGCGTCAACCAGGTCTCGTGGGGCTCGTGCATCGGCACCCAGCTGCCACAGGCGGTGGGCGCGGCGATGGCGGCGAAAATCAAGGGCGACCGCACCGTCATCGCCGCTTACCTGGGCGACGGCGCCACCAGCGAGGGCGACTTTCATGTGGCGATGAACTTCGCCGGCGTCTTCAAGGCCCCGGTGGTCTTCATCTGCCAGAACAACCACTGGGCGATCAGCGTGCCGACCTCGAAGCAGACCGCGTCGGAGTCCATCGCCATCAAGGCGCAGGCCTACGGTTTCCCGGGTGTCAAGGTGGACGGCAACGACGCGGTCGCGGTCTATGAGGCGGTGCGCGCGGCGGTCGATCGCGCGCGGTCGGGCGGAGGGCCGTCGCTGGTCGAGTGCGAGACGTATCGGATTGGCGCGCACAGCTCCAGCGACGATCCGACCCGGTATCGCGACGAGCGCGAGGTCGAGGCCTGGCGCAAGCGCGACCCCATCGAGATCCTGCGCGGCCGTCTGAACGCCATGGGCATCTGGAGCGCGCTGGACGAGGACGCGCTGCGCGCAAGGCTTCTCTCGGAAGTCAACGCCGCCATCGCCGAAGCCGAGCAGAAGCCGGACCCGCCGCGCGAAAGCCTCTTCGACGACGTCTACTCGACGCTGCCCTGGACCCTGCGTGAGCAGCGCGAGGAGATGATGGCGGCGCCTACCGTCCCGCGGCCTGACGCGAAGACCATCGCGGGGAAATAGGATCCCCGTGCGCGAGCTGCATGTCCGCAGGCTCGGGCGGGTCGAGTACGAGGACGGTCTCGCGGCGCAGAAGGCGGTCTTCGACGCGCGCGCGGCCGGGCTGGTGCCCGATACGCTCCTGTTGCTCGAGCACCCGCGGGTGATCACGCTGGGCCGCGGGGCGCACCGCGAGAACATTCTTTGGGATCCCAAGCAATTGGCAGGGCGTGGCTTCGAGGTTTTCGAGACCAACCGCGGCGGTGACGTGACCTACCATGGGCCCGGGCAGGTCGTCGGCTACCCGATCCTCGATCTGAAGCCCGACCGCAAGGACGTGCGCAAGTACGTCGCCTCGGTCGAAGAGCTGATGATTCGCGTCGCCGCCGACTATGGAATCCGCGCGGAGCGAGTCGCGGGCCGCACCGGGATCTGGGTCAGGCCGGGAGGACTGCTGGAAAGGCCCGGCAAACGCCAGGGACCCGAGGACAACGCGGGGCGCGCGGAAGGCAAGCTGGGCGCCATCGGCGTGCACATCGCGCGCTGGATCACCTCGCACGGGTTCGCCTTCAATGTCTCGACCGACCTGCGCGACTTCGACGCCATCGTTCCGTGCGGCATCGCCGACGCGAGCGTCACGTCGCTGCAGGGCCTGCTGGGCCGCACGCCGGCGGACGTGGAGGACCGCTTCATCGCGCGCGCCGCCGAGGTCTGGGAGTCGCAGGTCTCGGAGGTGCCGTGCGAACTGCGCACCATCTCGGTCGCGATCACCGACGGACGCGGCCGGCTCCTGCTACTGCGCCGCACCCCCGAGCGCGGCGGGTTCTGGCAGATCCTCACCGGCCGCTGCGAGGCGGGCGAGAGCCCGCTGCAGACCGCGGCGCGCGAGGTCCACGAGGAGACCGGCTTCTCTCCGACGCTGGCCGAGTTGCGCGATCTCGACTACACGCACGCGTTCGCGCTGCAGCTTCCCGGTGCACCGCGGTTCGCGCGCGAGAGCGCGTTTGCGCTGCAGGTTTCGGGCGACCCGCGCCTCTCCGGCGAGCACGACGCGTTCCGCTGGTGCACCCTTGAGGAGGCGCTGCCGCTGCTGCCCTTCGCCGGCCTCCGCCGCGCCGCGCGGCTCGCGGTGGCGCGGGGCTGACTCCAGCAGCCCTGTCGCCCGCCGTCCCCGAGGCCCGCAGCGAAGCCAGCGGACTCGCGACTGCGCAGCGTGCCGACGCTGAGCGGGAGATGGCCCGCTCGGCTCGGCTTCGTCGCATCGACAGTGCGCTCGGCCGCGGAGGCACTGGAGTCGCTCTGGCGTGCGCATCCCGAGCAATGCGGTCGGCCTCGACGCTGGTCTCGAAGAGCGCCGGGAGAAGCTGTACGAGACCCTGCGGCCGCCTCGTTGGGTCCGCGCTCCCGAATTCCTCGAGGACTGAGCTTGACCGGCTCGCCTCTCCCATTGTACTCTCCTCAATCAAATGAAGCCGCTACAGCTCGAGCTGCCCACCTGGGGCGGGCGCCGCAAAGGCGCCGGGCGGAAGCGCAAGGGGCCGGTGCGTCTCGTCTCGCACCGGGCGCGACCGGCACATCTGGCGCGCCATCCGCTGCACGCGGTGTGGCGGACGCGGCCCGACGTCCCCAGCCTACGCAAGCGCGCCGTGATGGAGTTGCTGCGCGTGGCCTTGGCCGCGGGAGGCTCGCGCGCGACGTTCCGGCTGGTCCATTACTCGGTCCAGGGCAATCACCTGCACCTGGTCGTCGAGGCTCACGACAAGGTGGCGCTGTCGCGCGGGATGCAGGGGCTGGCGGTGCGCATCGCGCGGGCCGTCAACACCGCCGCGGGCCGCAGGGGCCGCGTCTTTGCCGACCACTACTTCGCCCGGGAGTTGCGCACGCCGGCCGAGGTCCGCCGCGCGGTCCGCTATGTGCTGGACAACCACCTGCACCACGCGGCGGGCCGCGCTCTCCAGGCGGACTCTTGCGCCGCGCCCGTCACGGCGCCGCGGACATGGTTGCTCACCGTCGGGTGGCTGAAGAGCCGCGCCGGACCGCTGCCGGTCGCGTACTGGTCAGGCTGACTCGCGAGCATCACCAATTGTCGAGTCCCATATCGATTGGGGAGTCTCCCGCCGTTGCCGGCTCTGGATCCTGCCAGGCACGTTCGTTGGACGCCCGCTTGGCCGCGCTTGTCGCCACAGCCCAACGGTTGGAATCGCATCTTGCCGATTGAAGGCCCGTCAGATTCAGAGGTCGACGACGAGCCCCTCGCGCGCCGCGAAGGCGCCGGGCATGATCTTGCGCGCCAACCGCGCGAGCTTCTCGATGTCGCGGTCGTCGCGGTCTGGCGCGTGGTGAAAGAGAGCCAGCTTTCTGGCGCCTGCGCGCTGTGCGAGCTGGGCGCCGATCTCGTACGTCGAGTGCCCCCAGCCCTTCTTCGACAGCGGTCCGTCGGCATACTCAGCCGGCGTGTATTGCGCGTCGCAGATCAGGAGGTCCACGTCGCGCGCCAACTCGACAAGGCGCTCGTCGGCCGCGCTGCCGTGCTCGAAATCGGTGGCGTAGACCATCGACCGGCCGCCGTGCTCGAGCCGGAAGCCGAGCGCGCCGCCGGGATGATTCAGCTCGGCGGCGCGGAGCATTCCTTTGCCGATGCGCGCTGTTCCGCCTCCCTGCAACGGCACGAAGCTGATGCGCGCGCTCAGCGCTTCCAGCTCTACCGGGAAGTAGGGTTCGACCATCTGGCCGGAGAGGATCTGCCGCACGTCGCGGCCCTTGCGGGTGGGGCCGTGGATGGTCAGCTCCGAGCGCGGATCGTACGCTGGAGCGAAGAACGGCAGGCCCGCGATGTGGTCCCAATGGTAGTGCGAGAGGAAGAGGCTGGCGCGCACTGGGCCGCGGCTTGCGAGCTCGACGCCGAGTGCGCGCAGGCCGGTGCCGAGGTCGAAGATCACGGTCTCGTCGTCGAAACGAACCTCGACGCAAGACGTGTTACCGCCGGTAAGGAGCGTCTGCTTGCCGGGCGAGGCGAGGCTGCCCCGCACGCCCCAGAACCGCACCTGGAGCAGCGGCTTCATTTTGACCTTGGAAGGGGAAGCCATCGACTCAGCAGCCTGCCGCGAGAAGAGCTCGGCCGCAAGAAAGCTCAAGACAAGAATCTCAAGCAGACGTCTGGTCCAATCCGGGCAGTTCAATCAAGTGACCCGTGCGCTCGCGCTTGGTCATCAGATAGCCGAGGTTGTGCGGATTGACCTGCGCAGTGGAGGCAATCCGGTGGCGCACCTGGATGCCCATGTTTTCCAGGCCGGCGATCTTGAGCGGATTGTTGGTGATGAGATCGATGCTGCGCACGCCCAGCTGCTTCAGCATGCAGGCTGCAATGTCGTACCGGCGCAGGTCGTCAGGGAAGCCGAGCTGGCGATTGGCTTCGTAAGTGTCGGCGCCGCGCGCCTGCAGCGCATAAGCGCGAATCTTGTTGCCAAGGCCGATGCCGCGGCCTTCCTGCCGCAGGTAGATGACGGCGCCGCGCTCGCTCTTGCCGACCAGATCCAGAGCGTGCTCGAGCTGCTCTCGGCAGTCGCACTTCAGGCTGCCGAAGATCTCACTGGTCAAGCACTCGCTGTGGACGCGCACTGGCACGCCTTCCTGACCCTGGAGGTCTCCCTTGACGGCAACCACGTGCTCCTTGTCCGTGCCCTTCTCGCGAAAGACCATCGCGCGCAGCGGGCCATGGCGTGTCGGCAGCGGCGCTTCGGCATAGAGCGAAACGAGCGTGTCATTCGCGGCAGGAACACTGTGTAGAAAGGCGCGGGCCTGATCGAGAGCCATCGTTGAGTTCTCCTGTGTGCATCCTCTGATGCGTCGAGCGCGAGCGAGATTCCGGCGAAATCGACCAAACCGCTCACCGCCTCCGGCATCAAAGGAGATAAGTGATAGGAGACAAATCATGCATCAGATAGAGGCCGAATTTACCTTCGCCGCCGCGCACCGCCTGCCGCGCTACCAGGGCAAGTGCTTCAACCTGCACGGCCACAACTACCGCTTTCGTGTCTCGCTGCGGGGCGAGCCTGACGCGCACTCGGGGATCTTCGTGGACTTCGGCGATGTCGAGAAGGCAGTCAAAGCCAACATCCTCGATCAGTGTGACCACACGAACCTCAATGACTTTATCGGGAATCCGACGGCCGAGAATCTCGCCAGCTGGATATGGGAGCGGCTCGACGGCAAGCTGCCTGGCCTCGCCGAAGTGCGGCTCTGGGAGATCCCCACCAGCTGCGTCGTCTACCGTGGACCGCAGGGAAAATTCTGATGCTTCTCGACCGCAAAGCGCGGCCGCCGAACCGCGCCGCCATGGAGAAGGCGGTCGCGGACCTGCTTGAAGCGAGTGGCGCCGAGTTGGACGCCGAGACGCGGGACACGCCGGGACGCGTGGCCAAGGCCTTCGCGGAAGATCTGCTGGACGGCTACGGGCAGGATCCCGTCGCGGCGCTCGCGAGTTCGCTGGTGCCAGCGCCGCGCAAGGGCGAGCTCGTGATTGCCTCACAGCTGGACTTTCACTCGATGTGTCCACATCACCTGCTTCCGTACAAAGGCACCGCGGCGGTGGGCTACCTCGCGGACGCGCACCTGGTCGGCTTCGGCAAGATCGCCGAGGCGGTCGACGCGCTGTCGCACCGGCTCATCCTGCAGGAGACGCTGGTGCATCGCCTCTGCGAGGCCGTGATGACGGCGCTGCAGCCGCTGGGCGCGGGCGTGGTGATCACCGCCGAGCACGGCTGCATGCAGGTGCGCGGGCCGATGCGCCGGCAGAGCCGCATCACGGTCGAGGCCTGGGCGGGCGCCTTCGAGCACGACGCCGAGTTGCGCAGCTCGCTGGCGCGCCGGGCCGGGGGATGAGCGCGCTGCGCGGGAAGGTCTGCGTGGTGACGGGCGCGTCGCGCGGTATCGGCCTCGCCATCGCGGAGTTGCTTGCAGCCGAGGGAGCGCGCCTGTCGGTCTGTGCCGTGCAAAAGCCGCCGCGGTTTGGCGAACACGCCGCCCGCTGCGACGTGGCGGACGCGAAGGAGGTCGAAAGCTTCTTCGCCGAGTCGCAGAGGCGGCTGGGTCCGCCGGACATTCTGGTCATCAACGCTGGTGTCCTCGAGCGCGGCGCGTTGGACGAACTCTCGGAGCGGCAGTGGGACCGGGTGCTCGGCGTCAACCTGAAAGGCGCCTTCCTCTGCGCGCGCGCCGTCTGGCCGTCGATGCGGTCGCGCAAGAGCGGCCGCATCATCGCCCTGGGGTCGATCAGCGGCACGCTCGGCACCAGTTTCGCGTCGGCTTACAACGCCTCGAAGTGGGGCCTGACGGGCTTCATCAAGTCCATCGCCGAGGAGGGCCGTGACCACGGCATCTTTTGCGCGACGGTGCTGCCGGGCTCGACCGACACCGATATGCTTCGCCAGACAACGTTCGCACCGCAGATGACGCCGCTCGATGTGGCGGGCGTGGTGCGCTACCTCGCTGCCGACGCGCCGATGGCGATGACCGGCAGCGCAGTGGAGGTCTTCGGGTGATGAGTCTTGCAGGTGAGCTGAAGGCGCTGGACCTCGACGCGCAGGAGCCGACCGAGGCGTACGCGCGCGACGAGAGCGGCACCGGCGACTACCCGCCGCAAGCGGTGGTGCTGGCGCATTCAGTCCTCGACGTGCAGAAGGTTCTGCGTTTTTCCAAACATCGCAAGATCCCGGTGGTGCCCCGCGGCGGCGGCTCCGGCAAGAGCGGCGGCGCTTTGGCGGAGCGCGGCGGCATCGTGCTTTCCCTCGAGAAGATGAATCGCATCGTCGAGATTTCGCGGCCCGACATGGTCTGCGTCGTCGAGCCCGGCGTGATCTTGCAGGACTTGCAAGTCGCGGTTGAAGAGCAGGGCTTGTTCTACCCGCCTGACCCGAACTCGCAGGCCTGGTGCACGCTGGGCGGCAACCTTGCGCACAACGCCGGCGGCCCGCGCGCGCTCAAGTACGGCGTCACCCGCGACTACGTGCTGGGCGTCGAGGCGGTGCTGCCGACCGGAGAATTCATTCATGCTGGCCACCGCAGCTGGAAAGGCGTCGCCGGCTACGACATCACCCAGCTGCTGGTCGGCAGCGAAGGCACGCTCGGGGTGATCACGCAGGCGACGCTCAAGCTCATTCCGCTCCCGCGCCGCGTGGCGACCATGCTGGCCTTCTTTCCCGACGAGGCGAAGGCGGCGCTGGGCGTGCAGAAGATCTTCGGCGCCGGCCTCCTGCCGCGCACCTGCGAGCTGATGGACGGACCGACCATGCGCGCCCTGAAAGGCAAGGCTCCGTTCCAATTCCCCGATGAGGTCGGCGGCGCGCTCATCGTCGAGCACGACGGGAACGGCGACGGCGTGATGGAGGACCTCGCGCAATCGGGGGAGATGTGCATGGAAGCCGGGGCCATCGACGTGGTCGCGGCGCAGGACGAATCACAGCGTCGGCGCATCTGGGAGACGCGGCGGATGATCTCGGTGGCCATGAGCTCGATCCGGCCGCACAAGATCAGCGAGGACGTAGCGGTGCCGCGCGGGCGGCTGGTCGACCTGATCAATGCGGTGCGCGAGATCGGTGCCCGGTACAGCCTGGAAACAGCCTGCTACGGGCACGCGGGCGACGGCAACATGCACGTGAACTTGCTCTTCGCCAGCGCCGAGGAGCGCGTCCGCGGGCAGAAGGCGGTCGACGAGGTGATCCAGACCGCGATCGATTTCGGCGGCACCATCACCGGAGAACACGGCGTGGGCCTCGCGAAGCGTGCTTTCCTGGCGCGCGAGCAGGGCCCGGATCTGATCGCGCTGCAGAAGCGGGTCAAGCGCGCCTTCGATCCTGAAGACCTGTTGAATCCGGGAAAGATCTTTCCATGAGCGCACCCTGTTCCTTTCCTGCGCGGAGACGTTTGGCCGCGCCCAAGCTCGCTGCCGGCTGTCTCTTTGCGTTGGTGCTCGCCTGCGATATCCCGCTGCACGCTGGCCGCGGCAGCGCGCCGCGCGGCATCGACCAGCAGGCGCTACCGGTGGGCGCCAGAGCCCAGCCGGTGGGCCTCGGCGCTCACCTTCCGGCCGCGGTGGTTTTCTACCGCGGCCATTGGTGACCCTATTGCAAGAGGCAGCTCGGTGAGCTGCAAAAAGCACTCCCGGAAT
Source organism: Deltaproteobacteria bacterium (assembly GCA_025358085.1). Classification (GTDB taxonomy): domain Bacteria; phylum Myxococcota; class Myxococcia; order Myxococcales; family 40CM-4-68-19; genus JANYKT01. The sequence continues at coordinate 26,210 of JANYKT010000058.1, forward strand.
TCACCAAACGCCACGCCTTTCTGGTCGCGGTGTCCGTCGATGACCCGAGCACTTCGCGCAGCCTGGCCGAGACGTTGGGCCTCCGCTTCCCCATCGTCTCCGACGAGCAGCGCAAGCTGATCCGCAAGTACGGCGTGCTCGATGCCGAGAACGACATCGCCTGGCCTGCCCTTTTCGTGATCGGCCGCGATGGGAAAGTCGCTTGGCGCTCCCTCGCGGATTCGCCTTCGAAGCGCGCTGGCGTCAACGAAATCCTGGCGGCGCTGGATGGGCTGGTCGCGCCTTGACCGGCGACGCGTGCTGCTCTACGGTCCGCCGCCCTTGGACCAGCCCCACCCGATGATGCCCGAGGCTCCCCGCACCGACGGAGAGCCCACCGACCGCGAGCTGGTCGAGCTTTCGCAGAAGGGCGACGGCGCTGCGTTTGCGCGGCTGGTGGAGCGGCACCAGCGCCAGCTCTACCGTCTGGCGCTGCGCATGACGGGCTCCGAGGCGGACGCCAACGAAGTCCTGCAGGAAGCTTTCCTCAACGCCTGGCAGAAGCTGCCGGCCTTCCGCGGTGAGTCGCAATTCTCGAGTTGGCTTTATCGGATCGCGGCCAACAGCGCGCTGATGCGGCTGCGTCGCAAGCGCCGCGCGCCCGATGGGTTGCCAGACCAGCCGCTCGAACTGCAGGCGCCCAAGTTTTCGTCCGAAGGCCTCCTCGACCCGCCTCCCTACAGCGACTGGTCGCAGCGCGCCGACGAGAAGATGATGTCCAGCCAGTTGGGTGTCGCCATCGAGAAAGCGGTGCAGGAGCTTCCGGAAGACTATCGAACGGTGTTCCTCCTCAAGGATGTGGACGGTCTTTCCAACGAAGACATCGCGACCTCGCTCGACCTCACGGTGCCGGCCGTGAAGAGCCGCCTGCACCGCGCGCGCCTCGCGCTTCGAGAGAAGCTGGGAGATTTCTTTGGAGCGTGACTCGAATCCGCCTCGCGAACGGTGCATCTCAAACGTGTCGGTCGGTTACTCTGGCGACCTCTTGACCACGCTCCCCGGGAACTACCCTTGACCAGCCCCATGATTGAACATTGCAAGGAGTGCGTTGACCTCCTCGGGGACTACGTCGAGGGACAACTTCCTCCCGAGCAGGAGAAGGCGCTCGAGACACATCTCAGCATGTGCATGCCGTGCATCACGTTCGTGCGAACGTACAAGGCGACGCGGCGGCTCTGCCGCACGGCGCTCGCCAAAGAGATGCCGTCCGAATTGATGGGCGCTCTCTCCTCTTTCCTCGGCAAGCACGTGCCGGGGTTCAGTTGCCCGAAGTCGAAGCAGGGCCAGCCGGAAGCGGTGGCCCCCGACAGCGAGCTCAAGAAGGGCTAGAACGTCTTAATGAAATTTGAAATCGAGGAAGTATCCCGCGTGCTGCAGCGCGCGCGCGGGAAGGGCTGCAGCCTCAAGCAGCTTGCCGAGGAACTCAAGGCAGGGAAGGGCGAGCGCCTCAAGCTGCGCCGCATTCTTTCGGAGATGATCGAGACGGGCCGCGCGACCTTCGCCGACGGCGGATATCGCGTAGCCCAGTCGCAGCAGCAACCTCGCGCGACACTGCACCGTGATTCGGCGCCGTCGCCACGCGCGTCCGCGCAGCGAGAAGCACACGCGTCGCCGCCCGCTTCTCCCCGCACGCCGGCTGCCCCAAAGTCTCAGCCGCCTCCCGCCGGCAAGCGAAAGCTGCCCGCCGCCATGACCGAGGGGACCCGCCAGCGGCGCCTGGCGCAGGCGGGCCGTCCCGACGCCCCGGCGCAGGAGCACGAACCGCGCGGCAAGAAATACGATCGCAAACCCGCGCCGCGGAAGAAGGGCGAGGCGACGCGCGTCGGCGGCGAGGTCGTCGGCGTGCTCCATCTCAAGAGCGAGGGCTACGGCTTCGTCAGTCCGCTCGTGCCCACCGGCGCCGGGCGCGAGGGCGATCTCTTCATTCCCCCGCAGCACACGCTGGGCGCGCTCGACGGCGACGTGGTCAACGTCCGCGCCGTCAAAGGCCGCGATGGCCGGCTCGCAGGCGAGGTGACCGAGGTGGTCGAGCGCCGGCGCCAACTCGCGCTGGGCACCTACCAATCACGCGGGCCGAACGGCTCGGCTGGCGGCGGCTGGGTGATCCCGCTCGACCGCAACCTGACCGGCAACATCGCCGTTCCGCGCGACGCCAAGGCGCACGACGGCGAGATGGTCAAGGTCCGCCTCGACCGCGACAGGCCGGGCCCGCTCTCGGGAACCATCATCGGCGTGCTCGGCCCGCGCGGCGACCCGCGCTTCGAAATCCTGGCCAGCGCGTATGCCGCCGGCTTTTCCGACGAGTTCGATCCAGCCACGCTGCTGGCCGCGCAGAGCGTCCCTGATCGCGTGTTGCCCGAAGATTTGACCGCGCGCCGCGATCTGCGCCACCTGCCGCTCGTCACCATCGACGGCGAGGACGCCCGCGACTTCGACGACGCGGTTCATGTCTCGCGCACCGCCAGCGGCTATCGCCTGGTGGTCGCCATCGCCGATGTTGCCCATTACGTGCGGCCAGGCGGCTCGCTCGACCGCGAGGCCTTGCGCCGCGGCACCAGCGTCTACTTCCCGGGCACCGTGATTCCAATGTTGCCCGAGCGCCTGTCGAACGGCATCTGCTCGCTCAACCCGGACGTCGACCGCCTCTGCATGGTCTGCGATCTGGCGCTCGACGCGAACGGCAAGCCCATGCAGGCCGACCTCTACGACGCGGTCATGCGCAGCCACGCGCGGCTCACTTACACGAAGGTTGCCGCCGCGCTCGAGGGCGCGCCGCCGCCCGACGTGAAGCCGCTGATGGAAGACCTCAAGATCGCGGGTGAGCTGGCGAAGAAGCTCACCGCGCAGCGCAAGCTCCGCGGCGCCATCGAGTTCGATCTGCCCGAAGCAAAAATCATTCTGGACGACGACGGCCACATCAAGGAGATCACGCGGCGTCCGCGCAACGACGCGCACAAGTTGGTGGAGGAGTTCATGCTCGCCGCCAACGAAGCGGTGGCGCGGTTCTTCGACGTGCGCGGGCTGCCGACCGTCTATCGCATCCACGATGCACCGGACGAGACGAAGCTGGAGTCGTTCGCGGCACTGGCGCGCATCCACGGCTTCGACGTCCCGGCCGGTAAAGAAATGACGCCGTCGGTGCTGAATAAATTTCTCGAGCAGGTCGAGGGCAAGCCGCAGCAGAAGGCGCTGAATTCGCTCTTGCTGCGCGCGATGATGCAAGCGCAGTACAGCCCGGACAACATCGGCCACTACGGCCTCGCCGCGCCGACCTATCTACACTTCACCTCTCCTATCCGGCGTTATCCGGACTTGATCGTGCATCGGTTATTGAAGGAGCATTGGGCGCGCGGCGGACAGACGCTGCGCACGCATGAGCGCGACGAGCAGGAGGCAGTGCTGGCGGGTGTGGCAGCGCAGTGCTCGGAGCGCGAGCGCGCCTCGATGAAGGCCGAGCGCGACATCGACGCTTATTACATGGCGATGTTCATGATGGACAAGATCGGCAATCGCTATAAGGCGGTGGTCGCGGGCGTGGCCGAGTTTGGACTCTTCTGCGAGATGGAAGAAATCTTCGTCGAGGGCCTGGTGCCCGCGGAAGATCTGGGCGAGGGCGTCGAGCTCGACAAGGAGCGCCACCGGCTGGTGGTGGGCAGGAGCGGGAAGAGCTTCGGCGTCGGGGACCGGCTCGAGATCGAGGTGGTCTCGGCCGACCCCGCCCGCCGGCGCATTACGCTGCGCATCGCGGGGGGCGCGGAGAAAAAGAGTGCACCGGGCAAGAACGCCCCCGGCGGCACGCAGCCCTGGTTTACGCCCGACGATCTGACTCCGGGCGCGCCCTCTCCTAAGCGCCGTTTGCCGCAGAAGGCGCAGCAGCGGCCTGGACAACGGCCGCCTCCGCGCGGGTCATCGCCTGGCCAGAAGCCTCCTCGTGGACGAAAACCAGGTCGCGGTCGATGAAGGCGCGGAAGTAGACCGGCCAGCCGACGCGCACCTCTTGAGGCGTGACGTCCTCGCGCAGGGCGAGGCGCACCAGGCTCATGTCGCTGCGGCTGGCCACGGGGAAGAGGCGGTGGTGCCCGGCAAAGTGGATGATCTCGCCGTGATCAGTCGTCAGCTTCCTGGTCATGAGCCGGGCCTGTAGCAGAAGCCTGCGCGCGCGCGCAACAGGAGCGCGGCGCCGGTTGACTGCTGCACGGGCATCGAAGTCCAGGCTTGCGTGCGGCCCGTCCAAGGCCCCATACCTCCGCCGAACGCACAGCTCTACAGGAGTCTCGACTTGGAACACCGCTCTCCGCTCGGCCGCCGGGCCGGCCTGCTGCTCCCGCTCTCTTCCGTGCGCGGCCCTCGCGGCGATCTTGGGAGCTATGCCGACGCAGGTGGCGTCGCCCACTATCTGGCCTCTGCCGGCTGCACTCTCTGGCAGTTGTTGCCCTTGAATGAAGTAGCGCCGGGGCAGGACAGTCCGTACGCCGCCTCCAGCTCCAATGCGCTCGAGCCGGTTTATATCGATCTTGATTCAATTGAAGGCCTCACGCTCGAGCCTGCGGAGCACGCGCGGCTCGATCGGCTGCGCGAGGAGAAGACGGTCGATTTTAACGGCTATCGGGCGATCAAGCTGAGCGCCATTGCTCGCGCCTGGAAATCGTTTCCGCGCGACGGCGAGCGGTATGCCGACCTCTTGCGCTTTCGCGAGGAGCACCGCGCCTGGCTGGAGGACTACGCCTTCTATCGCGCCATCCACGACGAGCGGCAGAAGAGCTGGCGCGACTGGGAGCCCGCGCTGCGCGACCGCGAGCCGCGAGCTCTTGCCGTCGCTCGCGAGCGTCTGCGCGACCAGGTGGACCAGGTGGTCTTCTCGCAGTGGATCGCCGACCAGCAGTGGCGCGAAGGCCGGCGCGCGGCCAACGAGCAGGGCGTCAAGGTTGTCGGCGACCTGCCGTTCATGGTGGCCGAGGACTCAGCCGACGTCTGGGGCTTGCAGCAGCTCTTCCGCTTCGACGCCACCGTCGGGGTGCCGCCCGACGCCTATAGCCCTGACGGTCAGGACTGGGGCCTGCCGGTGCCGCGCTGGAAGGAAATGCACGACCAGGGCGACCCGTGGCTGCGGCCGCGCGCGGCCCGTGCCGCCGGGCTCTACGACGCCTTTCGCGTCGATCACGTGGTCGGTCTTTACCGGACCTATGCGCGGCCAGTGAACAAGAGCGCGGCCTTCTTTACGCCTGCGGACGAGCCTTCGCAGCGAGCACAAGGCGAGCGGATCCTCGAGCTGATGGGCGAGCAGGCCGAGGTGCTGGCCGAGGATCTGGGCACCGTCCCCGATTTTGTCCGCGCGTCGCTCGCCCGGATCAAGATACCGGGAACAAAGGTGCTCCGCTGGGAGAACGACCAGGGCGAGCCGCGAGACGTCACCGGGTTTTCCACCGTCTCTCTCGCGGTCACTGGCACTCACGACACCGAATCGCTGCTGACCTGGTGGAAAGAGCTGGCCACCTGGGAACGCGAGCAGCAGCTCACCCAGCCGCCTCTGGCCCGGCTGCGCGGTCCGTCGCAGACGAGCTTTACTCCCGAGACCAAACGCGCGCTGCTCGAGCTTGCCTATCAAAGCGCCTCAGATGCCTTGTTGATTCCAATCACCGATGCGCTGGGCTGGCCCGACCGGATGAATACGCCAGGCACTGTCGGTCAGCACAACTGGACTTTCCGGCTGCCGTGGAAGCTCGGCGAACTCCTGACCGCAGCGGAGCCTTCGGCTGTGGCGCGCGAGCTTGCAAGCCTTGCCGAACGGCACGGCCGTCAGCGCTAGCAACTTTCTCCTGGCAAGGCGGCTCCCCACATGAATGAGGACGCGATGCGCGAAGAGGCACGGCGGCTGCTGCACCAGGTAGCTGCGGAGTTGGAGACGGTGCGGCGACCGCTCGCGACCTACCGAGTGCAGCTGCATAAAGGCTTCAATTTCGACGATGCCGCCGCGGTCACCGCGTATATCGCCGACCTCGGCGTCAGTGACTTCTATACCAGCCCGTATCTCAAGGCCGCGCCCGGCTCCATGCACGGCTATGACGTGCTCGATCACCAGTTGCTCAATCCAGAGCTGGGTGGCGCCGAGGGGCACGAGCGCTTCATCGCCGCGGTGAAAGCGCAGGGCCTGGGACACCTGTTTGATATCGTGCCCAATCATATGGGCATCGGCTCGGGGAATACCCTTTGGCGCGAGGTGCTGGAGAACGGTCCCAGCGCGCAGGCGGCCCGATTCTTTGATATCGAATGGCACCCGGTCAAGGAAGAGCTGGCCGACAAGGTGCTGGTGCCGGTGCTGGGCGACCGCTATGGCGCGGTGCTGGAGCGCGGCGAGCTGAAGCTCGTGCTGGTGGACGGTGCCTTCGAAATTCACTATTTCGACAACGTCTTTCCGGTCAATCCGCGCTCGTATGTGCAGATCCTCAAGTATCGGATTGAGGAGCTGGAGCAGAAGCTCGCGGGCGATATCGCACTCGATGATCTCAAGTCCATCATCACCGCGTTGCAGAACATGCCGATGCGCAAGGAAGTGGACGCGGACCGGATGGAGGAGCGGCGGCGCGAGAAGGAGGTCGCCAAGCGAAGGGTCGCGCACCACTGCAAGAAGAGCCCGGTCATCCTCGCGCACCTGGAGGAGAACGTGCGGCTCTTCAACGGCACGCCAGGGAAGCCGCGCAGCTTCGACCTGCTCGACAAGCTGCTCGGGGCGCAGGCCTATCGCTTGGCGCATTGGCGCGTCTCGTCGGAGGAGATCAACTATCGACGTTTCTTCGATATCAATTCATTGGCGGCGATTCGCGTCGAGGATCCGGTGGTCTTCGAGGAAGCGCACCGCGTGCCGCTGCGGCTCCTGGCGGAGGGCAAGGTCACCGGGCTGCGGGTCGATCACCCGGACGGCCTCGCCTATCCGACCGAATACTTCCGGCTGCTGCAGGACGCGCGGATCCTGCAGCGGGCGCAGGCGCTGGCATCGGGTTTCGGGTTCGACTGGGGGCAACTCGAACCCTTGTTCCGGGAGGAGCTGGCTGAAGAGCTGCGCGTGCGGGGCCGCGCGTCTGCGCTGTTCCGGCCGCTCTATGTGGTGGCGGAGAAGATCCTCGGGCGGACCGAGACGCTGCCCTCGAGCTGGGCGGTGTCAGGGACCACCGGATATGACGCAATGAATGCGATCAATGGAATCTTCATCGACCGCGCGAACCAGAACCGGTTCGAGAAGCTCTATGCCCGCTTCATTGGCGACGAGGTGGATTTCGAGGAGCTGGTCTATCAAAAAAAGAAGCTGATTCTTTATACGGCGCTGGCGAGCGAGATGAATCTCCTGGCGCGGCAACTCAATCGCATCTCCGAAGGAAACCGCTGGACGCGGGACTTCACCCTCTATTCGCTGCGGGCCGGCCTGATTGAGCTGGTGGCCTGCTTCTCGGTCTATCGGACGTATATCGCCGGCGAGGGGAAGATCGACGAGCACGACCGGCGCTATGTCCTGCAGGCGGTGGCGAGCGCCAAGCGGCGCAATCCGGCGGAGAATGCGTCCATCTATGAGTTCATCGCCGATATCCTGCTGCAAAAGTTTGCCGCTTACGTAGAGGAGAGCGAGCGGCCCGCCCAGAAGGCCTTTGCCATCAAGCTGCAGCAGACCTTGGGTCCGGTCATGGCGAAGGGCGTGGAGGACACGACCTTCTATGTCTACAATCGATTGATCTCATTGAATGAGGTGGGCGGCGAGCCGGTTCACTTCGGCTCGACGGTCGACTGGCTGCACGAGCAGAATGCGCTGCGGGCGCGCGAGTGGCCGCTCTCTCTGGTGGCCACCGCCACCCACGACACCAAGCGCGGCGAGGACACGCGCGCGCGCATCGACGCGCTCTCCGAGCTGCCTGACGAGTTCCGCAAGCTGCTGGCGGTCTTCGCGCGGCGGACCGAGGGGCTGCGCCGCGACGTCGATGACCGGCACGCACCCGACCGCAACGAGCAGATGCTCCTGCTGCAGACGGTGCTGGGAGTCTGGCCGGCCGCCGCGGGAATGCCTTCGCAACAGGAGCTGGAGTCGCTGCGGGATCGCGTGCAGCAATATCTTTTCAAGGCGGCGAAGGAGGCCAAAGTCAACACCTCCTGGATTCAGGAGGACCAGCGCTGGGAGGAGGCTCTGCGCGCGTTCGTGACCGGCCTCTTCGCGCTGCCGGCGCGGCACAAGCTCTGGGGGGATTTGCTGCCCTTTGCGCGGCGCATTGGCGAGATCGGGCTGCACAACTCGCTCTCCCAGCTGGTGCTGAAGCTTTCAATGCCGGGCGTGCCGGACATCTACCAGGGCTGCGAGCTGTGGGATTTTTCCCTGGTCGATCCGGACAATCGGCGCCCGGTGGACTTCGCGCTGCGTCGGGCGATGCTGGCTGAAATGCGCGCGTCGTCGCTGGCAAAGGCTGAGCTGGCGCGGTCGCTTTACCAAGGCTGGGAAGACGGTCGCATCAAGCTCTTCATCACGCAGGCCGGGCTCCAGGCGCGCAAGCGGCTGCCGCAGCTGTTTACCGAGGGCGGGTATAGCAAGCTCCGCGGCGAGGGGCCGCGCGCCGCCAACCTCTGCGCCTATGCGCGCACCGGCAAGGATGGCCAGCTCGCGATCGTGGTCGTGCCTCGCCTGGTCGCGGGCCTGCTCGACGGCGCCCGCTTGAATCCGGATTCATTCTCTGAAACACGGATTCAGATTCCGAACTCAGCTTCGCCTTTTCGCGACGCGCTCACCGGGGAAGAGCGGCAGGTGCACGGGGACTCGCTCGCCTGCGACGAACTCTTCTCGACGCTGCCGGTGGCCTTTCTGGTGAACGCTCCGCTGCGTTGAGTCCAAGGTTTTCCCGGGCAAGACTCGGGTTTCAGGACGGCTTTAGACCCAATGCCACTCAGTTAAGGAGGCCTTTCACTTGGCAACGAACGCTTCTCCTGCGGCTCTCGCGCGCTGAAGCTCTCGCGCGAACCGTCCGCAAGCGCGCATCCGTTCCTCGCCAGTCGAGAAAGGACCAGCCGCCTCTCCTTCAGGCTGCGCTGACTGTTTCGCGGTATTGGCTTTAGTTAGACCCCAGGGGCTCGGCCGGATTCGCCAGTCTGGCTCGGGCGCCCAGCTGGAATCAGGCGGCGCTGGGAAGCAAGCGAAATCTCGCTCTCGCCGATGCGACAAATTTATCGAATCGTGCGCGCTGCGTGTTGTACCGACATGCGACGAGCTTTCCTGTTGAGTCTTTCGATCCTGCTGGCGGCCGCGGCCCTCCCTGCGCGCGCCCAAGTCAGCGTGAGCGCGAACGTCACGGTCGGCGGCCCGGTCGAAGTCGCGAGCTTCCACGAGCGGCTCGGCGGGTACGGTCATTGGACTTACGTTGACGGCTACGGCCAGGTCTGGGCTCCCAACTCGATGCGTGCCGGCTGGCGCCCCTATTCCGACGGCCGCTGGGTGCTGACCGAGTATGGATGGACCTATGTCTCCGACGACCCCTGGGGCTGGGCAGCGTATCATTACGGCAACTGGGTCTTCGCCGGCGGCGCGGGCTGGGTGTGGATCCCCGGACGCGTCTGGGCGCCGGCCTGGGTGACCTGGCGCTATGGCGGCGGCTATGCCGCGTGGGCCCCCGCGCCGCCGATTGGATACGGCTATCGGGTCCGCGTCGTCGAATATAACTCTCCGGGATGGGTGGTGGTGCAGGAGGCGCACTTCACGCAGCCCATTGCGACGTTCGCGGTGAGTGCCAATCTCTCGGCGGGATACGTCGCCCGCGCCCAGCCTCTCGCCGCGCCGGTCGCGGTGACCGGCGGCGTCGCGGTCAATCCGGGCCCGCACCCGCAAGCCGTGGCCGCCGCGGTGGGAACTTCGGTGCAGCCGGTCTCGGCGAACGCCGTAGTCAGCGGCGGAACGCGCTCTATCGCTACCGCCGCGCGCGCACCCTCGGCCCCCGCTCCGGTCGCGCAAGCGATGCAGAATCACTGGAATCAACCTGCCTCGAGCGGCGGCCATGCACTCACCGCGGCGCAGCGGCAGAATACTTCCGCCACGCAACTGAGCCAGCGCGCAGACGCAGCGCCCGCGACGGCCGCACCATCCGCCGCCGCGACCAAGGCAGGCGCGCCCGGAGGCAAGCCCGCCGCGGTCGGGACGCAGGCAGCCGCTTCCGCAAGCAAGCCTGCCGGGGGGCAAGCAGGGCCTTCCGCAAATCAGCGCGTCGCTGGCCTGCACTCCGCGCAGACTCCAGCCGACCGCGCGGCCAATCGCGAGCAGCGCCAGCAACAGCACGAGCAGAACCGCCAGCAGCGGCAGGCCGCCAATCGCGCCCAGCAACCCGCTCCACACGGCGCGGGGCATTCAAAGGGCGCGGGCAAGAACCGCCGCCGCTAAAGGCAGGCTTGGCGTGGGCGCGGTCGCCAGTGCCGCAGAGCCTCGCCGAATGAGGTTTCGCCACTGAACTGTACCGGCGAACCCCCGGGTCCCGGCCAGTTCTCGGTCAAAGCAAAGCTGCCCGTCAATTCGCAGCCCGCGCGTCGCAGTGCCTCCCGCGGAATCTCATCGCGGAAATGCCGCGCGAGATCGATGTCGAGGGTGGTGCGTGGCTCGGCCGCGTGGATCTGGTACGCGAGTCCATTGGTGAGGGCCCACTCGATGCCGGCCTCGTTGAGCACGCGCGCCACGGGTAGAAGATCGTCCTGCTTCGATTCCAGGCGCTCCCCGCGAAGCAGATGCCAGCGCTGGTCGAGTCGGAATCCGATATCGAGTCCCGTCTTCATTGCCAGCAGTCTGGGTCGAGCTCGACCGAGTCTGCCGGAGACGATCCGGAACGAGTTGCAAGACCAAAATCTTCATCGGCGTTGCATTGACACGGCCGCCCCCACTGGGGCGAAACTGGGCGTTGTGGCTATTCCCGTCGGGCCGAGTGAGGTGGGGTTCCCGGCGAGCCGCAGCATGCCTGTTCCGCGGGCCCCAAACCCTTCCTGCACGGTGCTTCTCCTGGGCCCCTCCGGGGCTCTGCGGCACCAAGTCGCGGAGCAGCTGATTGCGCGCGGGATCCAGCCCCGCCTGGCTGAAGATGTCCCCAGCGGGGGGGTCTCTCATTGGCTTTGACTCTCTTCCCTGATGCGACGGTGGCCGAAATCGGCGCGCGCTTCAAAGAACTTTCCCGGGCGGGCGTTCGCGAGATCATCAGTCTCTGCTTGGAGCTTGAAGCTCCGCACGCCGAGGCGGTGTTGCGCGCGGGAGCCACCGATGTCCTGGCAGTGCCCGAAGGACTGCCCTTCCTCTTTTCGCGCGTCAGCGCCGCAAACGATCGTCTGCGCCGGTTCGCCGATGCCAATCAGCTGGCCGACCGGGCGTTGGCGGAGAGTGAAAAGACGCTCCGTTCGGTGATTGATTGCGCCACCGATGTCATCTTCATCAAAGACCTGGACGGCCGCTACCTGCATATGAACCCGGCGGGCGCGTTTCTGCTGGGGATGAAGCAGGAGATGATCATCGGATGCACCGACGAGCAAGTCTTTGGCGTCGAGGTAGGCCGCGGCGTACGGGAGCGAGATCAGCCGGCACTCGACCGCGGCGCGCCCTATGTCTTCGAACAGGACCTCGAGTTGATAGGCAAGCTGCGCACGCTCTCGACCTGCAAGGCGCCCTGGCTCGGCGCGGATGGAGCGCTGCGGGGAATCATCGGTGTCAGTCGGGACGTGACCGACCGCAAGCAGCTCGAGGAGCGATTGATGCTGGCCGACCGCCTTTCTTCGCTGGGCACGCTGGCGGCCAGCGTCGGACACGAACTGAATAACCCGCTCGCCTGGCTGACGGCGAATCTTACCTGGGTCTCCGACCTCTTGCGCGGCCTGCGCCCGGCGCTGCAGCAAGCCGGCGCCGATGTCGATGAGGTGCAATGCGCGATGAGCGAGTCGGTCGAAGGAGCTGCCCGGATCAGTGCCATCGTACGCGATCTGAAAAGCTTCTCACGCGGCGAGGAGGGGAAGTTTGAACCGGTCGACCTGCAAGCCGCGCTGGAGGCCGCGGTGCGCATGGCGCACGGCCAACTTCACCAGCGCGTCGAAATCGTTCGCGAGTATGGGCAGGTGCCGCTGGCGCAGGGAAATCTGGCGCGACTCGGCCAGGTCTTTCTCAACCTCATCGTCAATGCACCCAGGCGATGCCGCAGGAGCGCGTCGCGGACGGCACCATCTGGCTGCGCACCTGGCTTGCCGACGGACGCGTCCTGGTCGAGGTGCGCGACAACGGTGCGGGCATGAGCCCCGAAGTCCTGCGCCGCGCCTTCGACCCTTTTTCACCACCAGGAAGGTGGGCGGTGGCACGGGACTCGGACTCTCCGTTTGCCACACCCTGGTGACGATGATGGGCGGCACCCTTGAAGCGCAGAGCGCCCAGGCAGGCACGACGATGCGCGTGTCCCTTCCTGTTGCACGCTGTGAACCTCTTTCCCCTAAAGTCATTGAAGCATTGCCGCCCACGTCGCGCGCGAAAGTTTTGCTGGTTGACGACGAACGCCTGGTGACCCGCGCCGTGCGCAGAGCCATCTCCCCGCCGCACGAAGTGGAGCTTGCAAGCGGAGGCGAGGCTGCGCTGCAGTGCATCTCGGCCGCAGGCGGGCGCTATGACGTGATCCTTTGTGACTTGATGATGCCGGACCTGTCGGGAATGCAGCTCTACGAGGAGATTGCAAGGCGGCATTCCGGGTTGGAGGAGCGAATCGTCTTCGTCTCCGGGGGTGCCATCACCGAGGCTGCGCGGGTCTTTCTTGCGTCGGTCAGGAACCGCGGGCTGGACAAACCGGTGGACGCAGCCAGGTTGCTCGCAGTGGTGGCTCAAGTTGCAGCGGAGTCGGCCCGAGCCGTCGTGACCAGATTGAGAGCGCTGGATTCAAGCAGCCAGAAGGCGAAGACGGGCAGTGATCTGCCCGAGGCCTTCTGTCGAGGGAACGATTGAAAGAGGGGAAAGCTCGCGTTCCAGGCGGAGGCCGCGACTGGCGTCGTCCAGATCGGCGAACAGGAGCGCCGGTGTTGCGATACCGCGGGCGCGCAGCGCGCGGAGGATCAAGATGCCTTGAACGTCGGCGAGCGCTTCGGCTGAAGGTGAGCCCGAAGCATCGATGAGCAGGCTGCGCGGCGTGCGGCGGAAGTCTTGATCGAGCAAGAGCGCGAGTGCGCCTGGAGCGAGCGCGAGCGCTTCGGCGAAGTGGCCGGCGCGGATGAAATCAAAGCCGGGGACGAAGCGGCGGAATCGTTCGATGTATTCAAAGCCGTCCTCACAGACAATGATTCTCATATCGATGGTGCTGGAAAGCAGGCGCCGATGGCTTTGCGAAAAGGCAGGGATTCGGGGCGGACGATCAAATGGCCGTGCCACTCGCGGGTGAGGTCGCGGACGATGGCGAGACCGCGGCCGCTTTCGCGCGACTCGATCGCATCCAGGGAGATCCCGCCCGCGGCCGAGTCGCCGACCAGCAGGACGTGGAGGTCGCGGCCCGCGGCGTCGCGCTCGCGGGCGAGGCGGACGATCACGCGGCCGTCGGGGGCGGCAGCCGCCTGAGCGTTGCGCAGCAGGTTGGTGAAAATGGTCGAGAGCGCTGCCTGCTCGACGGGGAACTCGATTTCCATGCCCTGCAAAAGGATGGATGGCGAGGTCCAGAAGGCGCCGCCCTGGCGGACTTCGGCTTCGACGGCTTGAATCCAGACAGCCAGTGCGCTTTTGTCGAGGCGGGTGCGCGGCCCCAGACGCAGCAGCCCGGCCATGCGCTGCGCGTGCACGGTGCGAATGCGGACGTCGAGCGCGGAAAGCTCGCTCGCGCGCGAGTTCGGCGCGGAGGAGGGTGCCAGTGCAGGCGAGGATGCGAGTGCGGGCGAGAGTGCCGGCGCAGACGAGTGGTCGCGCAGCAGCGTCTCGGCGCGCGCGAGGTCGCGCACCAGCGGTCCGAACGACGGCTCGCGCGCGAGGCGCCGCATGGCCACGCCCTGCGCCCGCGCGGCCGTCCGCAGCCGCTCATAGGTGCGCGCCACCACCTGCGATGCGGGTTCGGGCGCAAGGAGCGCGCGCGCCACCTCGGCGGGATTCTCGCCGGCGAGGCCCAGCACGCTGGCGCGGTGCTTGATGACGTCGTGCCGCACCTCCGCGACCGAGCGCAGCAAAGTGGGGAAGAGCGACGGAGCGCGCACAAGCGCCGTCTCGACGGTAGCGCCGGCCCAGAGCAGCCAGGAGGCGAGGAGGGCCATCGCGAGCAACAGTAGAGCCAGCGCGAGGTTGCGCCGCTGGCGGTGCTCGGCGGCAAGCGACGACCGCCGATCGAGCGATGACTTGACGGCGCGCGCGTCGGCGAGGAAGGGATCGCCCTCGGGCGCGGTGGCGAGGAAGCGATCGAGGTGCGGCAGCGGCGGCTCGAGCTGCGCGAGCGCCCACTCGGCGTCGGGGATGCCGCGCGCCGCGGCCACTCGCAGCTCGGGCAAAAGCGCGGTCGAGGGCGCGCGGGCCGCCACGCGAGAGAGGCGCTGCAGCGATTCGAAGTCTGCTCCTCCCGCGAGTTTGACGCGCGCTGCGAGTTGATAACAGTCAGCAGCGGCAGGCAGCTCGCCCGCGAACTCGTGGACCTCGCCGAGCGCGAGCAGCCGGCCCGAGCCCAGCCCTTCGATGCAGTGGCCACCCAGCACTGCCAGCGCCAGCTCGGGGAGGTCGTCCGCGAGCGCGAGCCGCGCCAAGATATCCGCCGAATCGATCCGCGGCGCCGGCAGCAGCTGCGCGCGCAAGGCGCGGGCATCGTCCAGGTGCGGGGGCCGCGGCGCGCTGGCGACGTAGGCGACCAAATCGCTGAGCGCGCCTTCGCGGTTGCCAAGCTCGGCATGCAGTCGCGCGCGCTCGAACCGCGCCTCGGGCGTTCCCAGCTCAACCGCGCGATCGATCCACGGCTGCACCAGGCCGATCGACGCCCCGGCGCGGCGGAGCTGGGTAGCGAGATCGAGCAGGCCCGGGCCGTCGTCCGTAAGCGCCTGCACGGTCGCCTCGGGGACTCCGGAAATGATCGGGTAGAGCGCCGCTGCCGCCTCGACGAAGCCAGGCGAAAGCTGCAGCGCGCGCAACAGATCGACGCGCGCGAGCTCCGGCTCGAGTCGCCACTCCTGCGCCTGCTGGTAGAGCGCCTGCGCCTCGGAGGTGGGCACCCGCGAGGGCGGCACCGAGGTGCCGGTCGACAGCGGCGCCGACCCCGCCTGCGCGCGCGCCAGCTGCGTCAGTCGCTGGGCCTCTTCCGACCCGGAGGCTGAGCGCTTCAAGAAGACGAGCGCGTCCGCGGCCCGCCCGCGTCGCAGCGCTACCCGCGCGCGGAGCAGCCACAGCCCGGTCCATGAAGGCTCGAGCGCGAGCGCCTGCCGCAGCGCCTCGTCGGCCCGGTCGGCTTCCAGCAGGCCGCCGTGAACCGAGAGGATCTCGCCGAGCCGCCGCCAACCGCGCGCGTGCGAGGGCGCGAGCTGCGTGAGCACGCCCAGCTCGCGCGCCGCCTCGTCGATGCGGCCCACCGACTCAAGCGTCAGCGCTCGCAGCCAGCGCGCTGCCTGCCACCCCGGCCGCTCCGCGCTGAGCCGGTCGGTGATGGGCAGCGCGAGCGCCGGAGGCAAACTTGCGGCGCGCGCGAGCTCGGCGAGCTCCTGCGGCGGTACCGCCGGCTCGGGCCAGTCTTCGGTCGCGCGCGCGCGCTCCTCCAGCGCGATGCGGCCCTCCAGCTCGTTGATGCGCCGCTCGTCGCCCGACGAGAGACCCGGCTCGCGCAAGGAGAGCAGCCGTTCGCGGGCCTGCGCGGTGCGGCCCACCGAACGCTCGAAGTCGGCGATGCGGACCGACAGGTTGGCGATGCCGGACGGCGGCGCCAGGGCGAGGCCCTGCCCGAGAAAGGCGAGGATTTCGTCGGCGCGCTCCCAGCGATCGGGCGCGGCACTGAAGAGCTCGGCGAGGTTCGCCCAGGCATAGAAGCGCGCGGGATCGAGAGCGATGGCGCGGCGGTAAAGTCGCTCGGCGTCGGCGGCGCGGCCCAGGCGCCAGTAGGCGAAGCCGAGGTCGTTGGCGTAGGCGGCGTTTCGCGGCTCGCGGGCGAGCAATTTCTCGAGCACGGTAGCTGCCTCGCCCGGGTGGCCTTGCCGGAGCAGGCGCAAGCCCGAAGTCGCCGGGGCAGCGACCGGCGCGGCCGCTGTGAGAAGTAGCCCGCGGGGCAACGCGGAGGGCGGATTCCGCGCGAGCGGCGCCGCGCAGAGGAGCAGCAGCAGGATCACGCGCTGCCCCGCAGCACGCGCAGCCGCAAGCCCAGCTGGTTCATGCGCAGGTGCACTTTGCGGCGATTGGCTCCCGGCCCGAACAGCTCGACGGCCATCCGGTCGAGGTCGCCGTCGAGCGCGGTAAAGAGCGCCATCAGGTATTGCCGCTCCACGTCGGCGGAGATGTCAGCAAAGCTCTGGCCCGGCTTCAGCAAGATCGCAACCCGGCGCGACCCTTCGACGGGATCGCCCGTGACCGGCGTGCGGTCGAGCTTCACCGGCGCAGAGGGCTTGCCGAGCAGCTGATCCCACAGCGCGTCCGGCACCGCGAGCACCGCGGGCGCGCGCTCCGTGAATGCCTGCGCTCCGCGCTTTTCGCCGCCGGCAAGACCTTCGGGCGCGTCCAGCTGCTGCACCAGCGCGAACACCAGCGCGTTGATCGCGAGCAGCTTCAACTCGCGATGGTTGCCGGGCCACGGGTGCGCCTCCAGCCGCGACAGCGCGGCGCTGCTGACAAAGACTGCGAAGGCGTCGCGCCGGGCCCCGCGCGCCGCGGGTTTGCCGAAGGTCACCGTGGAATTCGAATCGACGAAATCGTCGGGCGTGGGAAAGCGGGCGAGAAAGGCGCGCACCAACGGCCTCAGCGATTCGGACTTCAGGGCGTCGAGCAGCGCGAAGCGAATCAGCTCGGGCAGGTCGGCCCGGCGCTCGCGCAGCGGCGGTACCCGCAGCCGCGTGGCCGGGTTGAGCCGCATATAGAGGTCTTGCCGGAAGCGGCCCTCGCGCACCAGCTCGGCGAGATCCAGATTGGTCGCGGCCACCAGCTTGGGCTGCGCGGGCCGCGGCTTCGAGTCGCCCAGCCGGGTGACGGTGCCCCGCTCGAGCACCAGCAAGAGCTGCCGTTGCAGGTCCAGCTCGAGATTTGCAATTTCGTCGAGGAAGAGCGTGCCCCCGTGCGCCTGCTCGAAGACGCCGGCATGGTCCTCGACCGCACCGGTGTACGAGCCGCGCCGCGAGCCGAACAAGTGCGATGGCAGCAGCGACGCCGGCACGGTGGAGAGGTCCGTGACCACCAGCGGCCCTTTCGCGCCCGAGCGCGGGTGCAGCACGTGCTCGGCGAGGAAGCTCTTGCCGGTGCCGGTCTCGCCTTCGATGAGGACCGGCAGCGGGCTGCGCGAGAGAACCGAGAGCTTCTGCCGCAGCTCGGCCATGCCGGGCGCGCGACCCCAGAAGACGTTGCCCTCCTGCGCCGCGTGCTCCCGGCCGAGCGCGCGCGTGATTTCGGCCGCGAGGGTGCGGCTGTCGACGATGTCGTTCTCGCAGAAGTGCACCAGCGGATCGGTGCTGCCGGGCGCGCCGTCGGTGGTGGTCAGCATCACCACTGGCAGGCGCGGGTAGTCGCGGCGCAGGCGCTCGAGGATGAAGAGGCCCTGCTTTCTCCGCACCGTCTCGAGCTTGAGGTCCGCCTTGTCTTCGGGCAGCAGCCGGTCCGCGGGCAGCGCGAAGTGCAGGTCGAGCACGACGAGATCCGGCAGCGCGCCCTCGCACGAGAGAGCCTGCGACGCCTCGGCGTAGTCGTGCGCGCACTTGAGCGGGCAGCTTCGGTCGCGCTCCTCGCACACCTGGCAGGGGATGCTTTTGCCGCAGCGGGTGACGTAGTCGAACTGGGGCAGGTGCTTGTGGCAAAGCTCGATGGTCTGGTCGCGGTCGTCGATGATCAGCAGTCGGGGCAAGTCAGACCTCCACTGGAGAGGGCGTCGCGAGGCGGGCGAGCGCGTCAAACGCCGGTTCGAGGGCGAGAAGATTTTCCAGCGGGACCGGCCAGGGCTCTTGCAAGCCCGCGACCGCGCTGCAGAGCGCGCGCTCGAAGGCGTCCGTCGGCATCGGCGCGTCGCGCTTGAGGATCTCCCACAGGCCGAGCGCGTCGATGCGCTGACCCTCGGGACAGGTGAGCTGCTCCACGGCCATTCGCAACAGCGCGAGATCGTGAAGGCCAGAGTCGCGCTGGTCGCGCGCGGCCCAGACCACGCGCTTCACCAGATCGTGCCGGAGCGTCTGCAACCAGGGGTGCATCTCTCCATTCTATAGAATCCAATCTCCGGGGACACCATCGCTTCTAATGGTGTCCCCAATTGGTTGCAGAAGGCTGCACGTATTCTGCAGAAGGCTGCACCGGACATAATCCGTATGGTGTCCCCATATTCTTTGTAGAAGGCTGCGTGGCACGGCGCATGAAGAAGGACCGGGGAAGGAGGGCCACCCCCGTGAGCCACTTACAGAAAACCGCTTCATTCGTCCGCGCGGCCTGCGCTGCGCTTCTCGTCCTCTTCGTCGAATTCTTTTCCGTCCCCTGGCGCCGCGTCGGCATTGGCGTGCTGCTCCTCGGCGTCGCGGTCTTTCTCAACCCTCCCTTGCGCAGCGTCCTGCCCGGCGAGGTCGGCATTCGGGTGAACCGGCTCACCGGCACGCTCGCCATCAAGCAGGAAGGACCGGTGCTGGTCGCGCCCTTCCTGCACGAGCTGCGCGTCTACTCGCTGCGAGATCAAGTCTATCGGCCCGCGCGCAGCATGAAGTCCTCCGGCGAGGCGCCGTTCCAGTCGGTCGAGGGCCTGTCCCTGGGAATGGAGGTCACGGTGCGGTACGCGCTCGACCCCCAGCGCATCCAGAGCGTCGCGCGCGCGCTGCCGCAGGACGTGGGCCGCGATCTGATCGAGCCGGTGGTGGACGGCGTGCTCTACCGGACGCTGGCGAAATACACGGTGCGGGAGATCTTCAGCGACAAGCGCGCCGAACTGCAGCAGGCGGTCGCGAGCGAGCTGTCGTCCGTGCTCGGCGCGGACGGCGTGCTGGTGCGCGCCCTCTTCCTCGGCAACGTGGATCTGCCCGCGCAATATCGACAGGGGATGGAGGGCATGCTGGCCGAAGAGCTGGCCTCGCAGAAGATGCGCTTCACGCTGGAGCTCCGGGAGAAACAGCTCAAGCAGACCGAGCTCGAGGGCGAGGCGAAAAAGATCGAGCGCGAGAAGGCGGCCGAAGCGTCAGCTTCCGAGGAAGTGATCGCGGCCAAGGGCAAGGCCGAGGCGATGAAGCACGTTCTGCCGTTCAAGCAGAAGGAGATTCAGCAGCGCAAGCTGGAGGCCGAGGCGCGCAAACAGACGCGGGTCAAGGACGCCGAGGCGGACTCGGAGGCGCGCAAGATCGAGAGCGTGGCCGAGGCCGGCGCCCGGCGCACCCTGGCCGACGCGGACGCGTACCGGATGGACGTCACCAGCAAGGCGCACACCGACGAGCTGGCGCGCGAGTCCACGCTGATCGCGGCCAATCCGCTGCTGATTCAAAAAGCCTTCGCGGACAAGCTCTCCGACAAGATCCAGGTGATTGTGGCGGCGCCCGGCAGCGACGGCTTTTTCGGCGCAAACCTGCTGCCCGCGGTGAAGAAGTGATCGCGCTCTTGCTGGTCGCAGCGGCTGTGTCGCAGGCTGGACCGGTAGCGGCGCAGGCCGGACCGGGGGCGGCGCACCCCATCGCGGTGGTGGCGGAGGACCGCGTGGCGCTGCGGGCGGCGCCGCGCGAGACCGCGGTAGTCGAGGCGATGCTCTCCCGCGGGGAGTGGCTCGAGGTGCGCGGCGAGGCCCCCGGCTTTCTCAAGGTCTATGACCACCGCCGCGAGAGGCCTGGCTTCGTGCGCGCGGACCGGGTGCGGCTCGCACCTTCCGATCCGGTGGAGCTGCGCGCCATCGTCCGCTTCCTGCGCGGGTCGTCGGGCCTGGAGTCGCTGGGCATTGCCTATGCCGCCCTCGCGCTGCGCGACGGGCCGTCTCCCGAAGTCTTCGCGGCCATCGGCGAACTGGCGTCGCGCCTGGCCGCGCGGCAGGACTCGCACCGCGAAGTGGTCGAGTCCGCGGGCGTGAAGTTCGTCGATGTCGAGCGCGAGGGCCGGGTGGTCACCTGCTACGACGGCGATGCTTTTCGCCGGGTGCTCACCATGCCGGGCGCGGACGGGGCGGATCGCGCGCGAGCAGCGCTGGCGCTCACCAGCGCGGATTGCGTCGACCGGACCGCGGCGCCGTCAGTGGCGAAGACCTGGAATGAATGGCGCTTGACGGTGCTGGACCAGGTGCTGGCGGCGCCGGTGCAGCTGCTCGCGCGCGTTCGTTTGCGGCGGGTCGAGGCACTGGGCGCGCTCGCGTATGCGGAAGGGCGCGCCTTCGATCCGGTGAAGGCCGCCGAGCGTGCCGAACGCGCGCTGGGCGAGCTACAGCAGGTCTCCCGCGCGACGCTCGCGGAAGAGGAGCTGCCTCTTTACGCCGCCGCCGCCGTGCAGCTGGCGGCGGTGCGCTGGGCCATGGAGCAGCCCGAGTTGCCGCCCGGTCAGGTGACGCATCTCGAAATGCGGCGCACCGGGCGCGCGGGCGAGACCTGCCTGAGCGTGATTGCGGGCGGAAAGGCGCAGACCGAGCGTTGCACCTGGGGGCATGTCTGGGAAAGCTCGCTGCGGCGCACGCCCGGCGCGCTGACCGCGGCGGTGCAGCTCGGGCCCGCCTGGACCGAGCTGTGGATTTTTCACCAGGCCAATCATCGATGGACCTCCGATGTCATTCCACCGGCGTCGTCCATATCCATTCCCGGATCCGCCAGCAGCCCGGATGTTGGAACTGCAGAGTCCGCCGGCTCGACGCCAGACGGAACTCGACTGCTCATTGCGCGTGAAGCAATGGTGCGCGGGCGGCTCGAGCGTCATTTCCAACTCGTATTGACGCGCAGCATGCGAGTAGTCGCTCAATCGAATGCTCCGGCTGCCTGGTTCGAAAGGATATCAGCTCCCTCGTGGCGCGACCGCACTCTGGCATTGAGATGAATAAGTGTAGCGCTTGAGATAAATTGATTTCCTCGATCGATGCTGATATCGCGGGCCCTATGGCAATCAATACCTCGTTACAGTCAATCATTGAAGGCTTGATCGATCGCATTGCGCACGCAATTGCCGCCCGGGCACCCGCGGGGGAAAAACGCAAGCCCGGGCGTCCGCTCGGATCCGGCCGCGCCGCCGTCAAGCCGGATGGACGAAGCAAGGGCGCGCGCCTGTGCCCGGTACCCGGCTGCGGCGAGCCCGGCGCGGGGCCGCGCAACCGTTTCTTCTGCCGCGATCACGCGGCAAACCTTTCAGTCACCGAGCAGAAAAAATTGCTCGCGCAATCCAAGGGCCAGCGCAACGCGTCCGCTCCGCCCGCGGCGCGCAAGGCCGGCCGCCGCGCAGGCCGCAAGATGGATATGCAGTGCCGCGTCCCGGGCTGCCCCAACCTGTCGCGCGGTCCCCGGTTCAGCTTTATCTGCGACATGCACCGCAAGGACCTGACCAAGGCTGAGCAGAGGTCGGTCCGCGAGAAGTACAACGCCAGGAAGGCTGCCTAGATCCTGACAGCCTCGTCGCTGTTTGGTCAGCCGCGCAGGGTCACCACGGTGACCCCGTCGCCGCCCTCGTGCGACTCGGCCGAGCGTGATTTCAAGACGTAGGGGCTGCGGCTCAGGTGCTCGCGCACCGCTGCTTTAAGCGCGCCCGAGCCGTGGCCGTGCAGCACCTGCACCGTCTCTTCGCCCGCACGCAGATGGCCGTCCAGCTCCAGATCGAGCGTGCGCAGCGCCTCGTCCACGCGCTGCCCGCGCACGTCCACGAGCGGGCTGCGGACTTCCACCGCCGCGGCGCGCGCCGCCTCGCCGCGGCCCAGCTTCTCCGCATTCGACTTGCGGAAGCCTGGCTGCGGCAGCGCCTTCTTCGCCGCGGTGACCGGCAGCAGATCTTCGAGCAACACCTTGCTCCGCAGCGCGCCCAGCTGGACTGTCGCGTGGGCGCCCGAGATCTCGAGCACCACGCCGTCGCTGCCGAAGCGCAGGTGCCGCACGCGCGCTCCCGGCGCGATCGTTCCTGGCCCGGCTTGCGCGGGCGGCGCCTCTTCCTCGCGCACTTGCGCGCGCTGCTCCAGGGCCGCGGCCTGCTCCAGCGCGCGCTGCGCCTCGATGGCCTGGGCCATGGCCGGCGCCGCCTGCAGCTGCGCAATCAGCCTCGCGATCTCCGCGCGCTTCTGCACGAAGTCTTCCACCAGCTCCGCGCGAGCGCCTTTGCGGGTCTCCTGTTCCAGTTCGCGCAGCTGCTGCCGCTCGCGGACGAGCTGCGCCCGCTCCTCCGCCAGCTGCGCGCGCAGCTCGGCGACTTCCTCTCGCGCCTGGGCCGCGCGATGGCGTTCTTCCTCCAGCTTCTGGACCGCCTCGCTGATGGTCGAGCCGGAGCCGCCGAGGATCTCGCGCGCGCGCGTGCAGAGCGCCTCGCTCAGTCCCACCCGCCGCGCGATGGCGATGGCCGACGATGCACCCACCTCGCCCATCTTCAGCTGGTAGGTGGGCGCGAGCCGGTCGACGTCGAATCCGACGCTCGCCGGCGCGAAGCGCGGGTCGGTTAGGCCCAGCGCCTTCAGCTCCTCCAGATGCGTGGTGATCAGCACCTGCGCGCCTTTGCTGACCAGGTCCTCGAGCGCCGCCACCGCCAGCGCGGCGCCCTCGCGCGGGTCGGTGTCGGCCGCGATCTCGTCGATCAGCACCAGCGTTCCGGGCCCCGCAGCCTCGAGGATGTGGCGCAGCGCCGACAAGTGCGCGGTGAAGGTCGACAGGTCGCGAGACATGTCGCCTTCGTCACCGATGGCCGTATAGACGGTGCGGTACAGCGGCATCCGCGAGCCTTCGGCGGCAGCGATCGGCAAGCCCGCGCGCGCCATCAGCGCCGACAGTCCCACCGAGGTGATGGTGACCGTCTTGCCACCGGCATTGGGGCCGCTGACGATGAGCGCCTGCGCCGGTGCCGGCAGCGCGATGTCGTTCGCCACCGCCGACCCGCGGCCGCGGGACTTGACCTGCAGGGCCAAGAGCGGATGCCGCGCCTCGCGCAGCTCGAACCGGTCGCCGCCGAGCAGCGGCGCCGTCGCGTTGAGATCGTCGGCGAGGCGTCCACCGGCGCCCGCTTCGTCGAGCGTGGCGATGGTGACGACATCGCGGATGAGCTCCGGTGCGCGCCGGCCGACCGCGCCCGAGAGCTCGTGCAGGATGCGCTGCTCTTCTTCGAGGATGCCCGACTCGGCGATAGTGAGTTGGTTGCCGAGCTCCACCATCTCCTGCGGCTCGACGAAGAGCGTCTGCCCCGAGCCCGAAGCGTTGTGCACGATGCCGGGCAGGTGGCTCTTGTGCTCGGCGCGGATGGGCAGCACATAGCGATCGCCGCGGACCGAATAATAAACCTCGCGAAGCATATCGACGATCTTCTCGTCGACGAGCATCTCCTCGAGCCGGGCCTTGATGGCGCGGTGCAGACCGCGGGCGCGCTCGCGCAGCTCGCCGAGGAGCGGGCTCGCGGTGTCGAGCAGCTTGCCCCCGGGATCGAAGGCGCGCTCCAGCTCCTGCGCCAGCGGGTCGAGCTCGGACAGCGTCTGGGCCAGCGCGAAGTGCAGCGGCGCGCGGTCGGCCTGCGAGTAGCAGAAGCGCCGCGCGCTGGCGTCGGCACGGATGAGCTTCGCGACCTGCAGCAACTCCTGGGGCTCGAGCGTACCGTCTCGTGCTGCGCGGCCCAGCGGCGAGCGCACGTCGACCGCCTCGGCCACGGGCAGCTCCTTGTCGAAGCGCTTGAGCAGCCGCGCCTCCTCGACACGCGCGAGCCTGGTTGCCGCGAGCTCTTCGTCGTCGCCGGGCAAGAGCGCGCGGCACAGCTCTCGGCCCATCGGCGTGCGGGCGCGCTGCGCCAACTCACCGCACAGCAAAGCCCACCCCAGCTCGAGCAGCGTCTTGTCGTTCACCAAGCCAAGCGTCATCAGTTTGCGGAAGGTAGCCCGGCTCATGAGTCTCGTCACGGGAGAATCAGGCCGTGGCTGACATGGATGTCACGGTCTGACTCTTGTGACGCGGGTCACGGGTCCGCGGAACCGTGTGTTTTCACTCGTAAGCCGTGGCATCGATGGCACGGGCACGGCGGATGCTAAGGACCTATGGCCCCTGCAACGAATCAGGTTGAAAAGCCCGGACCGGCAGAGACGTTCCGCAAGCCCACGCTGACTGTGCTCGAGGGGCGGGTGGACGACCACGAGCTCATCAACCGAGTGCTGCGGTCAGGACCGCGCGGCCACGCCGCCGAGGAGGAGTTGTACCGGCGCTACCGCCCGGCCGTGTCGCGGCTGGCGGGCAGCTTCTCCGAGCTGGACGTGGACGAGGCGGAGGACGTGGTGCAGGAAGCGTTTGTGCGCGCCTTCCGTGCGCTGGGCTCGTTGAAGGAGCGCGAACGGTTCTCGGCCTGGCTCTTCACCATCGCGCGCAACCGCGCTCGCAGCTACCTCACCTCGCGAGCCACACATGTGAAGGCAGCGGAGGACGCCGGGCGCCAGGCCGCATTGCTCGAGGATCACGTTCCCGCGGCGTCGCACCAGCTGGAGCACGAGGCTGAACTGCGCGCGGTCCGCGAAGTCATCGCCTCGCTGCGCGAGGGGCCGGAGAAGGAAACGGTGCGGCTCTTTTATCTTGAGGGCACGCTGTCGGCGCGCGAGATCGCACTGCAGATGGGCGTGGGCAAGAGCGCGGTCACCATGCGGCTGGAGCGCTTCCGGGCGAAGGTCAAGGCGCAGCTCTGCGAGAAGCTGCAGAGGACCGGCTAGCCATGGGACGCCTGACACTGAAGCAGCGCCTCTTCGCCGTCGCGGTGGGCGCGCTCTTCGCCGCGGCGCAGTCCGCTGGGGCGAGCGCCTGGGCTCACAATCAGCAGCGCTCCTTGCTCATGGCAAGCGGTGGCGGACTTCATTCAATGGTCCCCAAAGTTCTCCTGGTATCGGGAAGCTGATGCGATCCATCGCTTGCGGGTTCGCGCAGATTGCCGCGGCTGTCGCGCTCGTCTGGTGCGCGGTGCTGGTGTCCTGGTAGGCACGCGGCGCCTGCTTGTAGCAACTGGAATACCGGGGGATGGGGTTGCCGACCTGCAGCGATTGGAGCAGCCAGGGGATGGCTGTCCCTGTCAGGCTGGATCGACCCGGAGAATCTGCTCGCCCACCAGCAGCAAGTCGCCGCTGCTGACCGATGACGAGCCGCTGATGCGCACGAAGGTGCCGTTGGCGCTGCCCAGATCTTTCACCGCCAGTGCGCCCTCGGCGACCGTAATCAGCGCGTGCTTGCTGGACACGTAGCCGTCCTGGGGAAAGCTGACATCGCCGGTTCCGCGGCCGACCAGGTTCTCGCCGGTCTTGAGCGGAAAGACGTCACCGTCGCCCCCGCCCTCGAGAAGCTACACGGCGCGCGCGACGTAGCCCGGATTGGGACTGCCGAGGAGCGGCTGTTCCGTGAGCAACTCTGGCTCGTCGGGCAACCATTCGATGCGCAGCCGCTGGCGTCCAATGCGCAGCTCGTCGCCCGGATTGAGCTGGCGCTCTTTCAGCCAGAGGAAGACGCCGTTGGCGGTGCCGCTGTCTTGCACCACCAGCTGCGGACCGTCGAACTTGAAGACGGCGTGCTGGGGCGCGATGAACGGATCTTTGTCGAGTTTGACTTCGCTATCGGAGACCTCGCGGCCGACGCGGGTCTCGTCCTTGATCAGCACGAAGTCAGCGGAGCGGCTGCCGTCTCGCGCGATGGCGGAGACGCGAGCGCGGGCCCGCGCCGGAGGGGACGGCTTGACCGCGATGGAAGGTGGTGCACGCGTGGCGCCGGGGGCCGGCTTGGGCGGAGGCGGCGGGGCCGGGCGTGGCGCGGTCGGCGGCCGGGTGGCAGCGGCTGGCGCTGAAGGCCTGGGTGCGACCGAGGCAGGAGCAGGCGCGGCAGGCGCTTTCGCCGGAGGAGGCCTGGACGAAAGCTCTCCCGCAGGGCGCGCAGCCGGCGGCGCGCCCTTCGCCGCCGAGGGAGCCTGCGTTGCCTGCGGCGCACTGGTGGCGGCAAGGGGCGTTCCGCAGCGAGCGCAGAATTTGAAGGTGGCCGCGTTCAGCGTCATGCAATTGGGGCATTGCTTCGGCGGGGCGTTTGACGCCGCGAGACGGGCGCTGCCGGGCTTCGCGGTCGGAGGCGCGGACTTCTGCATCATCGTTGGGGCGGCATCCTCCTCTTCTTCGAGCGAGGCTCCGCACGACAAGCACGACCCGACGGGGTTCTCGTTCAGCGCGCCGCAGCGGGGGCAATCCATGGCCTGCGCTTGTATATTGGGCGTCGCGCCGGGGCAAGAAGCGCGCTTTTCCCCGGTGGTCAAAGCCTCGCTCCTGTGAGAACCTTTGGTCCTTGCTCGAAGGTGGAAGATTGTCGACCGCGTCAGCCGCAACTTGCCCGCACTGCACGCGAATCCTGCCGCCCGGGGCGACAACGGTCTGCGTCTACTGCGGCGCTCCGCTCTCCGTGACGCCCACGCGCAACCCCAACCTGGGCTTCGGCTTCGCGACGCGCCCGGCGCAAGACCCGCAGATCGGCAACATCATTGCTGGCCGCTTCAAGATCGAAGAGCTGATCGGCCAGGGCGGCATGGGCAAGGTGTACCGCGCCCGGCACCTCGCGCTCGAACGTACGGTCTGCCTGAAGATGCTGAAGCCCGCGCTGCTGGAGGACCCCACGCTGGTGGGCCGCTTCGAGCGCGAGGCCAAGGCCGCGTCGCGGCTGAACCACCCGAACGGCATCTCGGTGCTGGATTTTGGCCGCAACGATCTCGACGGCTCGCTCTACATCGTCATGGAGTACGTGCAGGGCAAAGATCTCAGGATCGTGCTCCGCGACGAGTGGCCGTTGCCCGAATCGCGACTCTGCAACATCATGGCGCAGGTGCTGGCGGCGCTGGCCGAAGCGCACGCGCACAAGGTTATCCATCGGGATCTGAAGCCCGAGAACATCATGATCGAGCAGCGGCGCGACCAGGCCGACTTCGTCAAGGTGCTCGACTTCGGCATCGCCAAGATCCTGGACTCCGACGTGCCCGGCCTTACCCGCAACGACGTGGTGTGCGGAACGCCCCAGTACATGGCGCCGGAGCAAGCGACTGGCGCAGCGCTGGACCAGCGCTGCGACCTCTACGCGGTCGGCGTCATCCTCTATCAATTGGCCACCGGGCACCTCCCGTTCGAAGGGCAGAACTCGATGGAGGTGCTGACCAAGCACGTCAACGAGACGCCCGTGCCGCCCCGGCAGCGACAGCCCGACGCGCCCATCAGCGAGGCCATGGAGGCGCTGATCCTGCGCGCGCTGGAGAAGGATCCGGGTCACCGCCCGCAGACAGCCGAGGAGTTCCGTCAGCTGCTGCTTGCCGTTCCGGGTCAAGCTGCGGCGCCCATCGCCGCCGTCGCGGGACCCGTGACCGAGGCTGTTGCACCGGCCGCCACGGTGCCTCGCAAAAGGCGGCTCGGCCCGGTCGTGGCCGGCGTGTCAGCGCTGGTCGTTGCGCTCGTCTCGCTGGCGCTGCTGCGCTCGCGAGTGACCGCGCCGTCGGAGACCCTGGTGGCCGCGGCCACCCCGGCTGCACCCCCTTTGCAACGCGATCCGGTGAAGGCCCAGGAATTCGTCAACCAGGCCAAGGACTGGCTGCAAAAGGACAACACGGCGGCGGCGCGGGACCTGTTCGAAAAGGCTGTCCTGCTCGACCCCGACAACGCCGAGGCCCACCACACGTTGGGCGCGCTCTTCCTCGAGTCGCAGCCCGATCGTGCGCGGCAGCATTACCTGCTGTCGAAGAAGCTCAACCCGCAGAAGTACGGGGACGACGTCGACCTCGTACTCAAGGAATTGAAGGGCCCGTAGGCAACGCGGCTACGGACCGATTTCGACGCGCAGGTCCTGCTCCCCCACGCGAACGATGTCGCCGGCCTGCAGTTCCTGGGCGCCGCGCGCGCGGACCCGGACGAAGATGCCGCTCGGCCCCTGTCCCAGATCGACGAGCGAGACGGTTCCGTCGTCGGCGAGCCGCACCTCCGCGTGCCGCGCCCCGAGCAGCGAATCGGTCGGGAAGTTCATGTCGCAGCCCGTCCGCCCGATGGAGATGGTTGGCCCCGACCGGTGGCAGGTGCGACCGGTCTTGCCACCTTCGACAACCTCGACCAGGCGGACGGCAAGGCCCGGCGGTCGTGGCGCACCAAGGAACGGCACCTCGCCCTCGTGGGTCTGGGGCAGGTCGCACGGCCCGTCGAACCGCAGCAGGCGCTCGCCGGCATAGAAGTGGTCGCCGGCCTCGATGGGCGACTTCTCGCGGATCCGGACGTAGACGCCGTTCGCGGTGCCCTCGTCGCGCAGCACCAGCCTGTCATCGGCAAAGGCGAGCGTCGCAGCGTGCGGAGCCACCGATGGGTCGTCGGCGAATTCAATGCAAGCCCCGGCGCCGCCGATGCTGTTCTCGAGGCGGACCAGAGCGAGGGCCGTGCCCGCAAAGGGCCCCTTCTCAAAGACCAGGCTGGCTTGGAAGGGTGGCTCGGGCTCGGGCAGCGGCTCGGCGAGTTCCTCGACCGGGGATGGCTCGGGGAGCGGGTCCGCCAGCTCTTCGACCGGCGTCTCGTCCCAGGCGGCGGATTCGTGCGGCGCGGCCTCTTCAAAAGGAACGGCGTCGAGCGCAGAAGCGATCTCCGCAGGGACGGGATGCTCGGTCGCGGCCGGTTCCTCGAAGCCTACGGGAAGCCCGGAAAGCACGACACTCTCGTGATCCAGGTGCTCCACCTGGACCGCCTGTTCGTGCGACACCGGCGAGACCGGCTCAAAGACCCTCTCGGGCGCCTCGTGAGCGGACGGCACTTCGTGCTGCGGGTGAACGAAACGCTCTGGCTCCTCATCGAGCGAAATCGGGAATGTTTCGCTGGTGGAATCCAGGGTCTCACCGCGGACGGCGGGAACGCCCCCGCCGGGCTCGGTGTTTTCTGCCCAGCCCTTTGGCGAGGGTTCGAGAGCCAGCTCGACCGCTTTCGGCTGCGGTTCGGCCAGCTTCGACGGGGGCGCGGCCGATTTCCTGGCGAATGGAGTGCCGCAGTCAAAACAGAACTTTGCCACGGCTGGATTGAGGGAGGCGCACTCGGCGCACGCCTTCAGCTCGGGCGCTGTCTTCGCGATGGGCAACGGCCCAGGCGGCGCGAGCGGCGACGGCGCGGACGGCTCGGGAGTGCGCCGGACCACTCCCGCGACCGCCGCAGCGGCGCCAGCCGCGACACCGGTGACCGCACCCAAGGCCACTCCTGCCGCTTCCGCGACCGCGACTTTGCTCCTCGTGACCAGCGACGGCACCTCGGCGGCAGGGTGCGAAAACGCCTGCGGTGGCGTCTTGTCGAGCGGCGGCTCGCCGTGGCGCGTCTCGACGCCGTGGGCTGGCGGGGACAGTCCGGCTTCCGCAGCCTCCTCGGGACTGATGGCCAGCGCAGACAACTCGTCAGCAACGGACGGTGGCCCCGGCTGTTCCTGCGGCGGCCCCGGTGGGTCCTCGACCAGCATGTAGCCGCAACTCCCGCACCGCCTCGCTCCGGGCTCATTGTACGAGTCGCAGCGACGACAAACCTCGCCCAGCGACTCGGAGCTGGCGGCGGGCTCGTCGGCGGTAGCCGCCGGCTGCTCGTTGGCCGGGTCGTGGGCAGCAACCGGAGCCGGCGCCCCGTGATGCGCGTCCGGGGCGGACTCTTCAGGGATGTGTTCTTCGGGCTCGTCGCGCAGTGGCCCCCTGCAGCGCCGGCACAGCACTGCCGCGTCCTCGTTCTCCTTCCCGCAGGCAGGACAGCTGGTCATGGTTGCACGTTCTCGTTCGAGTGAAGGGGAGCAGGGATGAAGACGGGCGGCGGAGTCTACGGTTCGCCTCTGCGAGGGTCAATTCTGCAACTTCACTGGGCGCAGCTGGACTGTTGCATTGCGTCGAAATGTCACCCAGAGCGTTTGCCGCGTGCGTTTCCATCCGCTAGCTTACCAAGCTTCATTGTGATGATTCGCCTGAACGCCTGATGATCCGCCTGAACGACATCCTCGAGAAGGTCAGTGGGTACCACCCGGATGCGGATCTGGACCTGATCAAGAAGGCCTACGTTTACAGCGCCAAGGTCCACCAGGGCCAGGTCCGCAAATCGGGCGAGCCGTACCTGATCCATCCGCTGGAAGTGGCCGGCGTCCTCGCGGACCTGAAGCTGGACGAGGCCAGCATCGTCGCGGGCCTGCTTCACGACACCATCGAAGACACTCTCGCCAAGCCGGATGAAATCAAGGAACTTTTTGGTGCAGAGATCCTCGACCTGGTCGAAGGCGTGACCAAACTCGGCACCTTCGGCATGTCGCAGCAGGCTTCGGTCGAGGAGAAGCAGGCCGAGAACTTCCGCAAGATGCTGGTGGCGATGGCCAAGGATATCCGGGTCATCCTGGTCAAGCTCGCGGACCGTACGCACAACATGCGGACTCTCGAGCACATGAAGCCCGAGAGCCAGCAGCGCATCGCGCAGGAGACGCTGGACATCTATGCGCCGCTCGCCAACCGGCTCGGTATCCAATGGATCAAGATTGAGCTGGAAGAGCTGGCCTTCAGGTATTTGAAGCCCGCTGAGTACGCCGAGGTCGAGGCGCAGGTCGCGCAGTCGCAGAAGGATCGCGTCAAGTTCATCGCCGACGTCGTGCTGCTATTGAAAGCAAAGCTGAAGGACGCCGGGCTCGAGGCCGACGTGGAAGGGCGTCCGAAGCATCTCTATTCCATCTGGAAGAAGATGCGGAAGAACGAGCTTCATTCCGTCTCGCAGCTTTACGATATCGTCGCCTTCCGGTTGATCCTCAAATCGGTCCCGGCTTGTTATGAAGCGCTGGGCTTGATTCACTCGCTCTGGAAGCCGGTGCCCGGTCGATTCAAGGATTACATCGCGATACCGAAACCGAATCTTTACCAGTCCCTGCACACGACGGTGATCGGGCCGACCGGCGACCGCATCGAGATTCAAATGCGCACCGAGGAGATGCACCGCATCGCCGAGGAAGGCATCGCCGCTCATTGGGCCTATAAAGAAGGCAAGACAGGCAAGGACGAGCAGAACTTTGCCTGGCTGCGACAGTTGATGGAGTGGCAGCAGGACCTCAAGGATCCACGCGAGTTCCTCGA
This sequence comes from Deltaproteobacteria bacterium, assembly GCA_025358085.1. Taxonomy (GTDB): domain Bacteria; phylum Myxococcota; class Myxococcia; order Myxococcales; family 40CM-4-68-19; genus JANYKT01. The sequence continues at coordinate 57,603 of JANYKT010000058.1, forward strand.
GACCGTCAAAGTCGATCTCTTCGCCGACGAGGTCTTCGTCTTCACCCCGAAAGGCGACGTGCGGTCGCTACCGCAGGGCTCGACGCCGATTGACTTCGCCTACGCCATCCACTCCGAGGTCGGGGCGCACACCTCGGGCGCCAAGGTGAATGGAAAGATCGTTCCGCTTCGCTACAAGTTGAAAAACGGCGATTCGGTCGAGATCCTGACCGGTACCAATATCCGCCCAAACAAGGATTGGCTCGGCTTCGTCAAGACCTCGCGCGCGCAGGCTCGCATTCGCAATTATATCAAGGGGCAGCAGCGCGAGCGGTCCATCGATATCGGCCGCGACTTGCTCGAGCGCGAGTTCCGCCGCTTCGATCTCAATTACGGAAAGATGGTGAAGTCGGCTGACTTCCTCAAGGCCGCAAATGACATGGGGCACGCGCGCGCCGACGACCTGGTGAGCGCGGTTGGCTACGGCAAGCTCTCGCCGACGAACGTGCTGCAGAAGATCCTGCCGCCCGAGAAGATGCTGGCGAGCGAGAAGAAGGCCGAGTCGCCGCCTCCAGAGACCGGCAATCGACTCACCGAACTGTTCCGCCGGGTGGCGCGGCGCACGCGCACCACCGGCGGCGTTCGCGTCGGCAACATCGACGACGTGCTGGTCCGCTACGGAAAGTGCTGCGGACCGGTGCCGGGAGACGCCATTACCGGCTTCATTACCCGCGGGCGCGGCGTCACCGTGCATACGCGCGCCTGCAAGAAGGGGATGGAGACCGACCCCGAACGGCGCGTCGAGGTGGCGTGGGACGTGCACGGCGAGTTCAAGCGGGCGGTCAATCTTCGCGTACGGAGCGACGATCGCAAAGGCCTGCTGGCGAAATTGACCGAGACCTTCGCCGCAGTCGGGGTCAATATCCTGCAGGCCACTGCGCGCTCGATTGGAGATCAGGGCGCCATCTCGACCTTTGAAATCGAGATCGGCGACGTCAAGCAGCTGAATGAACTGACCCGCGCCATCGGGCAGATTTCCGGCGTACACGAGGTGGAGCGGATATGAAAAAAGCCTTGATTCTCCTGCTGCTGGCCGGCTGCGCGCACGCCATCAAGAATGTCTCCGATTGCGATCGCGTCGACGGCATCAAGCGCGTTGAGTGCGGCGCCTGCACCCTGCAGAACAAGGCTGGCGGATATCTGGGCGAATACGAGTACAAGCCCGACAACAACGCTGGCGACCGCTGCGTGCGGCTGAAGTAGCTGCGGGCTTGATGGCGGCAAGCCATGGCACTTGACCTTGCGTCAAGGCGCGCGCATATCCCGCGCCATGACAAGCCAGAGCATTTATACCGACAGCGCACCAAAGGCGATTGGCCCGTACTCGCAGGCCATCGTGGCTGGCAATCTGGTTTTTACCAGTGGCCAGATCCCGCTCGACCCGAAGACGCAGCAGATGATCGAGGGCGATATCCGCGCGCAGACGGAGCGCGTGATGGAGAACCTGGCCGCCGTGCTGCAGGCCGCCGGCGTCACCTTCGCCGACGTGGTAAAGGCGACCATCTTCGTCGCCGACCTGGGCGACTTCGCGGCCGTCAATGAGATCTACGGGAAGCGCTTTCCCACCAACCCGCCCGCGCGTTCGACTGTGCAGGTGGCTGCGCTCCCCAAAGGCGCTCGCCTCGAAATCGACCTCGTCGCCATCAAGAGATAGCTAATGCAGCAGCGCGCCGGTGAACTCGGCATCGTCGGGGAGCGGCTTGCGGCCGGCCGCCCCGGCATCGATCTCGTGGTAATGCTCGACGCGCTTCTCGCCGTAGCGCCAGCAAAGCAGCACCGCGCGGCCGCGCAGCTTGGTGCGGAAGTCCACCAGGCCGTCCGCCGCCTTCACTTCCACGCCAAGTTCGGACACCTCGCGCAGGATGCCGCGCAATTCGTCGATGATGGCCGCGGCGATCCGCTGCAGCCGCTGCACCGCAGGGGGCGCGGCCGGATCGATCTGGATCTCGGGCCTCTGCATGGGGTGCCGCGCCTGCGACAGCTGGCCCTGGACCTCGCCGAGCTTGTCGCGCAGTCTGCGTGCGTGCTCGAACTGTGCTTGCAGCGTGTCGACCAGCGCGTTGGCCTGGCTGAGCGAGAAGAGCCGCGTCTGGAAGGAGCTATCCACCAGGGCACCGTACCTGAGCGCCGCGTGAGATCAAGAGCGCACGGCATGGTAGTTAAGCGGTGAAGCTGGCCCTGCGCGACCTGACGGCCGAGGAGCGGGCCGCCTACTTCCAGGGCGTGCATCCCATCTGGGGCGGCGGGCTGGACGAGGAGCGCTTCGTCACTTTCCAGCGAAGGCTTGCCGACTCGACCGAGGCGCGTGATCGCTACCGTCTGCTCGGGCTGTTCGAGGGCGGCGGCTTCCTCTCGGCGATGAAGGCGTATGAGCTGGACGGCCGCTTCGAGGGGCAGCCGTTGCGCCTGATCGGCATCGGGGCGGTCTACACCCCCCCGCACCTGCGCCGGCGGGGCTCGGCGGCCGCCATGTTGTCGCTGGCGATGAACGAATATGCGCAGCGCGGCTGCGGCGCGGCGGTGCTCTTCTCTGATATCGAGACCGCCTATTACGAGCGGCTTGGCTTCCGCGCGCTCGACAGTCGCGAGTGCCTGATTGAATTGTCAGCGCTGCCGCGGCCGGACGGAGGGCATCGCGCGGTGGGGCCGGGCGAGGAAGGCGAGGTCTCGGCGCTGCTCGCACGGGGTCGCGACGGCACCGGCCAGCTCACACTGTCGCGCGATGGCTGGACGCTGCGGCTGCAGCTGCGCCGGCTGCGCGAGCTGGCGCGGGCGCGGGGCGTCGGCGAGCCCGAGTGGGGCATCCGCGTCGAGGGCCGCGGCGGCGATGCAGTGGCGATAGTACGGCTCGGCCGCGACACGCTCGACCTGCTCGACGCCGCGTGGACCAGCGACTCGGCCCGCGGCAAACTCCTGGGAGCGCTGCGCGACTGCATGGCGCGCTCGGGCCGCAGCCGGCTCCGGCTCTGGCCTTCGCACCAGCTGCGGCACCTGTTCGCCTCGCAGGCCCGGACCAGCGCGGTGGCCATGGTGGCTCCGCTCCGCGACGGCATCGCCGTCCCCGAGCGAGACGCGAAAGCCGAGCTCGCGCTGCTCGATCATATCTAGTTGCGGTGGCGCTAGTGGAGCACTTCAACCAGCTCCGCCACGATGCTGAGCCCCTCCCCGTTGCGCAGGGAGATGGCGCGGTATCGACGCGAGGTGCTGCGAGGCTCGAGCCGCACCGAGCGCCCGTCGCGCGCATAGACTTTGACCGTGTATTGACCGCCGTGATCCGGGTCTTCGATGCGGCGATGCTGGGCCAGCACGATGCTGCCAGCCAGCGGCCCTGCGGGCGGCGCGCGGAAGACGCAATACGAGCCGCTCGGGATGCGGCGATTCATCGATTCGCCGACCACGCGCGCGACGAACAGGCCCGGGGACGGCTGGGTCCGCCCTCGCGTCCTGACCCAGGACTCGGGGCGCACTTCTTCGAAGCGGCCGAAGGCGCCGGCCGCGGCCTCCAGCGAGTACAGCGGGATCGCGTCGATGAAAGGCCGCACCTCGCGGCCGGCGGACGCCAGCAGCCGCGTGAACGGCTCCTCCGCTTCTTCCGGCAAGATCAACGATGCGACCGCCGTCCCGTACGCGTGCGCGCAGGCCACCAGCGTCGCGAAGGTCACGTTGGCAGAGCCGCGCTCCAGGCGCTGTAGATGTTTCGCGTGCAGGCCGATCCGTTCTGCCGCCTGCTCCTGTGTCAGGCCGGCCCGCTCCCGGACCGCTCGCAGGCGCAGGGCGAGAGTGCGCAACTCCCGCGCCACCTCGCGCATCAGCACCGGCCGGCCCTTCAGCTCGGAGGCGCCGTGCGCGTGAATCGAAGGGTTACCGGTCACCCGGCCCAAGTACTCGACGCAACTCAAGAGTTACACCACTCTTGAGTTCCCTCGCTGCGCGCTGTACCGTCGAAGCATGTTTTCTGCACCTGATCCCGCGAAGGCGCGCGTCGAGAAGCTGATCAAACTGGTCGAGGTGGGCGCCATCGCGCGCGCGGCAGCCAGTCGCCAGTGGCACGAGGCGGTGTGCATCGTCTGGTTCGCGCTCTCGATCGAGCCGCGCGACGTCAAAGGCCTCGCCGATGAAGGCCTCGACAAGAACGCCATTGACCTGATCAATTACGCCATGCGCGAAGGCCCGCGGCCCGTCTGGTACCGCGACGCTGGCTGATCGCGGACGTCTCTGGCAACGAGACCGGCGTCGTCTCAGCCTGAAAGCCTGCAGCCTCAAGCTCTTGGGCCAACCTGGATCAGGCCTGCCTCAGGCCGCGGGCTGCTCGACCTGGTCTCGCCACCACTGCTGGCCGGCGGCCGGGAGCTGGTCAATCGGGTCGTAATACTCATACCGGCGCGTCAGTGCGTCGGGGTCGTTGGCCTCGATGCCAGTCTTGTAGTTCTTGGTCCAGTACGAGATCCCTTTTTCGCGGTCGTATTCCGCGACCTGGTGGACCCACCGCTTGCCGACGAAGGGAACGTCGCAGACGATGCGTGGGGTGGCGAAGCCCGGGAGATATCCCATGATGTCGTGCTGAAGCTTCTGCGCCACGGCCACGGAAGTGCGCCAGTGCTCCGAATTCGGAATCAGATCGCACATATAGAAGTAATAGGGGAGCACGCGCGCGTGGTCCTGCAGCATGAAGCAAAGATCCAGCAGGGCCTTCTGCGAATCATTTACTCCGCGCAACAAGACCCCTTGATTGCGCACGTCGCGGAAACCCATGGAGAGCAATTTCTGCGCGGCGCGGCCGAACAGCGGCGTCACCTGATTGGCGTGATTGACGTGGGTATGCATCGCCAGCGAAACATTCCGCTCGACAGCCTTGCGCGCCAACCGGTCCAGCGCGTGCAGTACGTCGTCCTGGAGGAAGTGCTGGGGAATGCCCATCAATCCCTTCGAGGCCAGCCGGATATCGCGGACGTTCTCGATATCGAGCAGCGCGGAGACGAAGCTCTCGAGTGATTGAATGGGCAGGTTCGCGATATCGCCGCCCGAGACCACCACGTCGCGCACTTGAGGGGTCGCGCGCAGGTATTCGAGCATTTGCAAGTGCCGGTCCTTCTGCTGCACCACGAACTTGAGCTTCTTCACCTGCGGCACGCTGTTGCCGACCAGATCCATTCGAGTGCAATGGCCGCAATACTGCGGGCAGGTCGAGAGCATCTCGGCCAATACCTTGGTCGGATAACGATGCGTCAGGCCCTCGACCTTCCACATCTCCTGCTCGTGCAGGGAATCGCGCGACGCCCTGGGATGCGACGGCCAGTCGGTCCGGCGATCGCTGAAGGCCGGCAGCATATAGTGCCGCAGGGGGTCCGCCCGCAGGTCCCGCTCATCCAGCGTGTTGAGCATATGCGGCGTAATCAGGATCGACATCGTCGCGCGCTCGCGCTGGTCGCGCTCCAGGTCCAATGCCAGCTCGTCACTGAGCAGGTCGCCGAGGACTTCTTTCAGCTCGCGCAGGTTCTTGACCGTGTTCTTGCGCTGCCACAGCGCGCTCTCCCACTCGATCCTGGTGACAGCGCGATAGCCGGGCAGGCGCGTCCAATCGGGCTCGATGAAGGCGCGGTCCAAAGGATATTTGAACGGCTGACCACTCTGCTCCGGCACTGCGACTGCAACAACTGGAACGCTCACTGGATGCTCCCTCGGAAAGGCCGCCGATTTAGCGTCGCCCGGCGTTCGCGGTCAAGCTGGGCTGCAGCGGCCGTCAACACCCGCTAGACTGCCAGGCACAGTGCTCCGCTTCCGCGTCGGTCCCTTTCCCGTTGCCGTCTTTCCCTCCTTCCTCATCGGGGCGCTGCTGCTCGGCTTCTACTACGGCGAGCCGTGGAAGCTGGTCGCCTGGACCTTCGTGGTCTTCGTCAGCGTGCTGGTGCACGAGCTGGGGCACGCGGTGGTGGGCCGCGCGCTCGGGGGCAGCCCCGAGATCCGGCTCGAGGGCTTCGGAGGCGTCACCTTTCCGAATCTGCCGCGGGCGGTGAGCGCGTCGAAACAGATGCTGCTGTCGGTGGCGGGCCCGGTCTTCGGGCTGCTGCTCGGTGCGGCAATTTACCTGCTCAAGCGCGGCCTGCCGCCCGACCCCGGCTCGCCGTCGGCCTGGGTGGTGAGGCAATTCATCTTTACCAGTGTCGTGTGGGCCGGCTTCAACCTGTTGCCGATGCTGCCGCTCGACGGCGGACACATCCTCCTCGCCGCGGTCGAGGGCGTGCGCAGGAAGCCTTCAATGGTGGCGGTGTCCTGGTTCTCGGCCCTCTTCGGCGTCGCGCTCGGGCTGGTCGCCTGGCTCGGCTTCGACCAGACCTTCGTCGCCATTTTCTGCGCGATGTTTGCCTTCCAGAACTTCAGCCGCGCGCGTCTGGCGGGCCGCGGGCCCAAAGAGGCTGACGAGCCCTCGAAAAAAGAGATCGATTCGCAGACGCGCGGCGATGTTCAAAGCGGCATCGAAGAAGCGCGTCGCGCGCTCGGGGCCCAGGAATTCGACGCCGCATTCGCCGCAGCGGCGCGGCTGGAAGAGGGCGAGGGACCGTTCCGCCAGGCCGCTGGCTTGCGGCTGCGCGCGGCCATCGAGCTTTCTCGCGGCGACAACAAGGCGGCCGCGCTGCTGGCGGGGCAGAGCTTTTCGCTCTGGCCGTCGCCTGACGCAGCGGTGGTGGCCGCGCGCGCGAACCTCCGCTCCGGCGAGCGCAGCCGCGCCCTCAACTGGCTCAAGCGCGCCCTGGAAGCAGGGGCTCTGCCGGCTGCCGTCCGCGAAGACCCGGAGCTCTCGGTCCTCGCTTGACCTCGCCGATGCGGCGCGGGCATGGTGCGCGCCTTTTCAAGGACCAAAACCGATGCGCCCTCTCTTCCCCAACGCGACGGATGCCGAATGGCGCGACTGGCGCTGGCAGCAGCGCAACGCCGTGCGCAGCCTGGCCGAGCTCGAGCGCTTCCTTCCGCTCACCGACGACGAGCGCCGCGGCTGCATCGAGACGGCCGGCATCTTTCGCCTCGGCATCTCTCCTTATTACTTGAGCCTGATCGATCGCGATCATCCCTTCTGCCCGGTGCGGATGCAGGCCATTCCGACCCGCGCCGAGGCCGAGAAGCAGCCGGGCGAGCTGCGCGATCCGCTGGGCGAGGACCACCACCGCCCGGTGCGCGCCATCGTGCACAAGTACCCCGACCGCGTGCTGCTGCTCGCGCTCGATCACTGCTCGGTCTATTGCCGCCACTGCACCCGGCGCCGCATCACCAGCGGGGCCGAGGGCGGCATCTCCCGCGACGAGCTCAAAGAAGCAATTGATTATCTCAAGGCGCATCCCGAAGTCCGCGACGTGCTCATTTCTGGCGGCGACCCGCTGCTGCTGGGGACCGCGCGGCTCGACGAGCTGTTGACCGAACTGCGCGCGATTCCGCACATCGAGATCATTCGCATCGGCACGCGCATCCCGGTCTGCCTGCCCATGCGCGTCGATGAAGAACTGGCGAAGGTGCTGCGCCGGGCCGCGCCGCTGTACGTCGTCACTCATTTCAATCACGCCAAAGAGATCACGCCCGACGCCCGCGCCGCTTGCGAGCTCCTGGTCGATCACGGCGTGCCGGTCGAGAACCAGGCCGTGCTGATGCGCCGCCTCAACTCCAGCGCGGTCGCTATCAAGGACTTGATGCAGAAGTGCCTGACCATGCGGGTGCGGCCGTATTACCTGCACCAGATGGACGTGGCCGAGGGACTCGAGCACCTGCGCACGCCGCTGTCGAAAGGCGTCGAGATCCTGCAATCGCTGCGCGGCTGGACCTCCGGCCTCGCGGTGCCACACCTCGCGGTCGACCTGCCCGACGGCGGCGGCAAGGTGACGCTGCAGCCCGACTACGTGGTCGAGCGGCGCGCGAGCGAGACCATCTTCCGCAACTATCGCGGCGAGCGCTATGCGTACCCCGAGCCGCGCGAGACCGATTGCAGCGTGCCGTATGACGAAATCCAATATCAAAAGTTCAATCAGCCGCCGTTACCGAAATTGAGGATCCTGCGATGATCGCCCAGACTCTCGAAGCGCTCGCCCACTGGATACAGGGCGTCATTTCGGCGCTGGGCTATCCGGGCATCGGTGGCCTGATGGCCATCGAGAGCGCCTGCGTTCCGCTGCCGTCGGAAGTGATCATGCCGTTTGCCGGGAGCCTGATCCCGGTCGGCCGATTCACGCTCTGGGGCTGCGGGCTCGCGGGCGCCATCGGCTGCGTGGTCGGCTCCATCCCCGCCTATTACGCTGGCGCATTCGGCGGCCGGCCGCTCATCCTCAAGTACGGTCGCTATGTTTTCCTGTCGGAAGAACACCTCGACTGGGCAGACCGGTTCTTCCTGCAGCGCGGCGACCTCACCGTCTTCATCGCGCGCTTGCTCCCGGTGGTCCGGACCTTCATTGCTTTTCCGGCCGGCGTGGCGCGGATGCCGATGGGGAAATTCATCGTCTATACCTTCGCCGGCTCGTTCCCCTGGTGTCTCGGCCTCGCCTGGGTAGGGATGAAGCTGGGCGAGCACATCGACGAGCTGAAGCCCTGGTTCCACCGCTTCGACGCAGTGCTGGTCGTAACCTTCCTCGTCGCCGTCGCCTGGTTCGTTCGTAAACAACTCAAAGCCCGCGCCCGGCCCATCTGAGTCTTGGCGCTTCTCCCGGTGGGAACTCCGGTTCCCACGGCCCGCCTGGCTGGCCACCTGGAAGCGGGAGCCGAAGTCTGGCCGTGCTCTTGCAAAACTCTTCGTTTGTCGGCGGGGCGCCGGCGGAGCGGAGGCAGTCATGGGCGGGTCGGGGTCGGGCAACGGTTTCGGTCGCAAGGTGTCGGTGCTGTTCGCGGTCATGGGCAGCGTGGCTTGCGCCCATCTGGGAGGCCAGCGGGACGGCCGCGCCCAGCTCAATGCAGGCAAGTACGCAGTCGAGTCGATCCGCTCGCGGGCTACGCTGGACGGCGTCGATCAGGTGATCGAAATCTCTGAGCAGGGCACCCGCATGGTCGACGGCAACGGCGCCGAGCACACGCTCACCGAGCGCGGCGCGCTGCTGCTGAACGAGAGCGGCGTTTGCCGGCTGGCGTTGGCGGTCTCGGTGGACGGCGAGGTGCCGGGCGTCTCGGACCGGGCCTGCACCTGGGCGCTCGAGGGCGATAACTTCATCCTCGGCGACTCGAAAGGCGAGGGCACCAAGACGCTCTACCGGGTCAAGCGGCTGGGCAACAAGCTGGTGCTCGAGGGCGTCAGCGACCTCAGCTCCGACGGCAAGGTGCTCGGCGACGCCAAGGGCGAGCGTATCGTGCTCGTCGAAGGCGGGCCCGGGCTCGCCAGCAACAGCTCCAAGGAATTTGACCGCACCCGCGAGGAGCGCGCCGCGCGCGAGGCCTCCGAGATGCTGAACGAGATCTAGCGCAAGCCTCGACAGAGCGAGCGGCGGAGCTGCAATGGGCCCGGGACCCGATTAGGGTACTTCGCCATGGCCGCTTCTTTGTTCATCACCTCGCCCGCGCTGTCCGCCGCTTCTGTTGTTCACGGGTTCAGCTTGCGAGCCGCCGGGGACCTGCGCTCCTCCGGAGAGCTCTCGCGATTGCTGCAGGCCGCTGGGCTGCACACGGTCGTCACCGCGAAACAGGTGCACGAGGATCGCGTGGTGGGGGCGCTGCGCGACGGCAGCCAGACTGAACTCCTTGCTGCCAGCGAGCCTTTGACGAGCACCGTCGCAGCAGAGGGCGCGGACGCCGTGGTGGCGCTCGGGCCCGAGGTCGCGGTGGGTGTCTTCACCGCCGACTGCGTCCCGGTGCTGCTCTACGCTCCGGACTCAGGCGCTGTGGCCGCGGTGCACTCGGGGTGGCGCGGGGCGCGGCTCTCCATCGCCGCGCGCGGCGTCCGGGCGCTGCAGGAGGCAACAGGCGCGGACCCGAAGCAGGTGATCGCCGCGATCGGGCCTTGCATCGGAGCTTGCTGCTACCAGGTCTCTCCCGAGCTCGTCGCGACCTTCCGCAATCTCTTTGGCGCCGACGTGGCCGACGAGCGGAGGCATCTGGACTTGCGGTTGATCGTCGAGCGGACGCTGCGCAACGCCTTGGTCGAGAACATCGAGCAGGTCGAAGGTTGCACCTCCTGCGACACCGGCTCCTTCTTCAGCTACCGCCGCGATCAGCGCAACACCGGGCGCCAGCTCAGCTTCGTCCGCAGTGGGTCCGAGGCCCACGTCCGCACTCGCCTGCCATAAAAACCTGCGCTGGGCTGTTTCTTTGACAGCCCCGGTCTGTCCGGCGATCATTCTCGTGGGGCGCGTGCCTCAGCGCCGCCCGGCCCCAGGAGTTTTCCTCTGCGTCTGCAGCTTCGACATGCCCCGCTCCTGCTCGCGCTCGGCTGCGCCGGGGCGACGCCCCGCCGCGACCTCGACGCCGGGGCGCTGGGTGACCTGCGCTCGCAATTGACCGCGCAGTCCGACCTGGTCGCGCAGCAGCAGCGGCGCATCGAATCGCTCGAGGTCCGGCTGACGGCCCTGGGCGCGCGCACGCAATCTGTTCCGGTCAAGGCCGAGGCCCCCGCGCTGGCTGTGCCTGCGCCGTTCAGGCCTTCGCTCAAGTCCGTTCAGCTGGGCGAGGTCAAGGGCCGGCGGCTGCAGCACGAGAGGCCCAATCCTGTCGAACGCGCTCCCCGCCTGCCCTCGTCGTTGGAGTTGAAGGAGCCAGACCAAGCGGTGCTTGAATCGCTCGACCAGCCTTCCGCCGATCCGCATGTGGCCGAGTCCGCTTTGGCCGATTTTGCCTGGGCCGCCGCGGTACAGAAGCTCAACAATGGCGATCATGCCGCGGCCGAGGCGGACCTGCTTGCCTTCGCCGCCGCGCACCCGCGTCACACCGCGGCCGACAACGCGCTCTACCTCGCGGGCCTGGTGCGCGAGACGCGGGGCGACTGCTCCGGTGCGCTGGTGCTCTTCGACTCCGTGCCGCGCCGCTATCCGGCGGGCGACGCCGTGCCGCAAGCGCAGCTCGAGAAGGGCCGCTGCCTGGGGACGCTGGGCAAGACGGTCGAGGCGAAGGCCGTGCTCTCGGCGCTGGGCAAGGAACATCCGGACGCGCCCGAAGCGGGCGTTGCCCGGCAACTGCTGCAAGGTTTGTAGTCCCGACTTTAGGTAGCTCCAGGAGGTCGCTGATGCGGACGAAGACGATCATGCGGTGGAGAAGGGCGGCACTCGGTGGCTTGCTGGCGGTGTCGCTGGCCGCTCCCGTGGCACGCGCGCAGGGTGCTCGCGCCCAGGCGGCGACTCCGGACGATGCGGACGCCAAGGCCGCCGCAGCCGCGGAGGGGACCAAACCGGAGGGTGCAGCAACGCCGGCCGCGCCTGGGCCGGAGCAGGCCGGAACGCTCGCAATCCCGCCCGGAACGCCGGGCGAGTACACCATCCAGAAGGGTGACACCCTCTGGGACCTGTCGCAGAAGTTCCTCAGCAACCCCTGGTACTGGCCCAAGATCTGGAGCCTGAATCCGGGCATCGAAAACCCGCACTGGATCTACCCGGGCAACCGTCTCAAGATCGTCCCCGGCGAGGGCGGCCCGCAGGCACCCGCGCAGGTGCAGACTGAAGGCGCGAGAGCACCGGCCGAGGGCGCGCAGGCGAGCGATGCCGAGTCCGACACGCCGGCCCGCAGCGCCGACTTCGACGTGGTCAGGAAGAACAGCCGCGAGTCCGTCGCCAGCAACAACAGCGTGAGCGTCAGCGGGACGCTTGGCTTCACTCCGCCGCCGTACGTGATGGTTCGAGCCAGTGGATTGGTCTCGACCGAAGAAATGCAGGACGCAGGCTCGCTCGCGGCGTCCTTCGAAGAGAAGGAAATGCTCTCTACCTTCGACACGGCGTACGTTCGCTACAAGGGCGAGGCGCCCGTCAAGCCGGGGGACAAACTGCTGCTCTTTCGTCCCGACGGCGAAGTTGTCCATCCGGTCACGCACAAGAAGCTGGCCAGCCTGACCAAGACGGTCGCCATCGCGACAGTGGTCTCGGTCAAGGGCGACCTCGCCACGGTCGCCATCGGGCAGGTGTGGGAAGAGATCGGCCGCGGCGATCTGGTGCGGCCCTGGACGCCGCAGGAGAGGCGCGTCGCTCCACGCCCCAACAGGGCGGACGTCGTCGGCGTGCTGGTCGCGGCGGTCAATCCCGGGCTCTCGACTTTCGGCGAGTACAACGAGGTGTTCCTCGACAAGGGCTCGGCCGACGGCGTCGAAGAAGGCAACACCTTCGCGGTGGTGCGCAAGGGTGACGGCTTGAGCAACAAGCTCGTGACCCAGTCGATGGCCGAGGGCGAGGGCGGCAAGCTGGCGGCGAAAGAGAGGACTCCCGACGAGAACGTCGGTCTGCTCCTGGTGGTCGCGACCAAGGAGCACCTGAGCACGGCCATCGTCATCAAGAGCGTGCGCGAGTTGCAGACTGGCGATGCGGTGGAGATGAGGGCGAGCGGAGCGGGCGGTCCCTGAAGCTCCGCGAGCTCGAATACCGCATGCCCATGATTCATCAGAGCCACAGCGCTGCTGACGCGGGCGGAGTGGTCGGGCCGGACGTGGTGGCTGCCTGCGCACTGTCTGCGGTGCCCGGCATCGGCTCGTCGGCACTGGCGCGGCTGGTCGCGACTTTCGGCACGCTGAGCGACGCGATGGACGCGGGGCCCGCGCGCATCCTCGCCGAGGCTACCGCGCTCAAGCTGACCCAGCTGGCGCGCGACTTCCTGGTTCGCGAGCCCGACCTCGTGGAGCTGGGGCTCTGGGCGGTGGAGGCGGCCCGGGTCGCGGGCGCGCGCATCGTGCTGCTGGGCGACCCCTGGTATCCAGAGCTCCTGCGCGAGATCGAACACGCGCCGGCGCTCCTCTACGTGCGCGGGACGCTGGACCCGGCGCAGCTGCGCGTGGCGGTGGTCGGCTCGCGCGACGCCGACGACTACGGCCTCGAGGTAGCGAAGCAGGTCGGCGAGGGGCTGGCGCGCGCGCGCGTGCAGGTCGTCTCCGGTGGCGCGCGAGGCATTGACGCCGCGGCGCACGCGGGCGCGCTCTGGGGCGGGGGCACGACGGTCGCGGTGCTTGGCTGCGGGATCGATGTGGTCTATCCCCCCGAGCACGGCGAGTTGTACGAGCGACTGGCGCGCGGCGGCGGCGCGGTGATCAGCGAGCTGCCGCCCGGGACGCACGCCGGTCCGCGCAACTTCCCGCGACGCAACCGCATCATCAGCGGCCTCTCGAGCGCGGTGGTGGTGGTGCGGGCGGCGCTCGGCTCGGGCGCGCTCAACACCGCCGATCACGCGGCGACCCAGGGCCGGCCGCTCTTTGCGGTGCCCGGCGACACGACTGCCAAGCTCTCGGCCGGCCCCAATGAGCTGCTTCGCCTCGAGGTCGCGAAGGCCGCGACCAGCGCGAGGGACGTGCTGATGGCATTGGGCTGGGCGGCTCCCGCAGGCCCCGCGCAAGAACCCGCAACCCCCCAGCCAGAGGAGCCACTCTTTCCCGAAGAGACCGACCCGCACGCCGCCCCGACCAAGCCTGGTACCGTCACGAGCGACCACGTTCTTGACGGCAAGGGTGTGATCCTCTGGCGCCTGTTGGACCCTCGGCTCCCGCTGCATGTCGACGAGCTGGCGGGCAAGGCCCAGCTCTCCCCGCAGGAGACGCTGCGCTGTCTGGCCGAGCTGGAATTCAAGGGTCTCTGTACCCAGCGACCGGGAAAATACTTCTTGCGTCGGGAGCCGTAAGCATCGTTTAGAACGCGCCGGCATCGTTTGCAGTCCACCAGGGAGTGACGGCTGTTTACGCCGCCCCGAGGAGAGCATGGCCAAGACCGTCGCAGGCAAGAAGAGCAAGAAGGCCGCAGTCGCAGCGAAGGTCACGGAAGTCGTCGCGGCTGCAGCCGCTGCCGTCGGCGAAGCGCTGGTCGTCAAGAAGAAGAAGGCGCCCGCCCGGAAGGCCAGCAAGAAGGTGGTCTCGGTCTCAGTCGAGGACACCGGCGACGGGCTCGCCACGCGCGTCTACAAGAACACGCTGGTGGTGGTGGAATCGCCGGCCAAGGCAAAGACCATCAAGAAGTACCTGGGCG
>JANYKT010000065.1 GCA_025358085.1 Deltaproteobacteria bacterium
CTAGAGCGCCGAACAGGTTCCCGTGCGCTCTCGCTCACGCTGCACGCCGCGCAATAACTTCGAGATTGTGAATCGCGCTCAACCGGCGCAGGTCGAAGGCGTTCTTGCGGACACCGCGGTAACGGGCCCGCGGCCCCTGTCTGTTGCTCAAGTGCGCAAGTCCGTGCTCAACGGCGACGCGCTCGCGCAGTTTCTCACGGCCTGTCGAAGTGGATTGAAGTCGACGGAGCTTCTTTTGCAATGCCTCGTTATCGCCCATCGTGACAGTGCGTCCACGGCCCGAGGCGGCTTGTGTGCATTTCGCTCTCAGCCAACACGGCCCGCAGATTTCTGGATCAAATTCGACGACCGCACCGGGTTCGAAGGGCTCGACTTCACCCGCGGGGCAGGTAATTGTTCCGCTGCGGATATCAATCTTGAAATCTCTTTTGCCAAAGAGACCAGGCTTTCCATTGGCGCCCTTCCAGGGCTTGCACAGCACGGTACCGCCGGCCTTCACGACCGCTTCAGCAAGACTGCTGTTCAGGAACGCCCTGTCGATATGCAATTCTTTCGGTGTGAATCCCATTCGCTCCATTGCCTCCTGCAGTTCTGGCGTCGACTCCTCCTCAGGTCTGTTGGCCGGTGTCACCGCAACAGCCAGGACGAGTTCTGCATCCATATGCGTCGTGACGTACTGCTTATAACCATTGAATCTCTTACTCTTGCTCTTGCGCCCGTGCCGCATATCCGCGTCCTCGATGGAGATACGACGATCTTCTGCGACACCCTGCCGGATCTGCAGACCGCCAGTGTTGGCCTGCTCGAGATCCTGATTCCTCACTTGCGCGATCGCCTCGATGTATTTGACCAACGGAAATTCCGTTGCCTCTTTGGCCTGCCTGTTTGCCACCCACTTTGACAGCCGGTCGAGTTGATCGCACAGCCGATTCAAAGCCTCGGCCTTCTCTTCGACATTGCCCCAGTCGATATCCAGCGCTGCCTTGATGCTGCTTCCTGCCAGTAGCGGCGCACCTGAGAGTCGACAGACGTCGCCGAAATCCATCTGCAAATTCTCTGCCGCGCACTCTGCGATTTTCCGTCCTGCGTGGCCGAGCAGATTGATTGTGTCCTCAACCCGCCCGGCCCCGGCCAAAGGGCGGCTATCCACAGCCACTCTCAACGTCTTGGGTAGCTTCTTCCAATCAAAGCCTCGCGTCTTCTTGGCCAACTCGATGGTGCGCTCCAGCAGCCGCAGATCCATCTCGTGCCGCACGAGCCGCTCTCTGAATTGCTGCAATCCTCCTTGTGAAAAGGCCGGTTTGTCGCCCTTCTCTTTGAGAGTGCCCAGCACCATCCGCCAACAATTGTCCGTCCCCGAAAGCCGGACTGCCTCTGCGTCCGAAACTTGTAAGTATCCCTGCACCAGCAGCGCCATGCACATCAAGGCCGGCGGTTGCGGCTCTTCGCCTTGACCCGTGTCCCGATACATCCCCTCCATCTCTAATTGGAACCCGTCGTCAAAGAGTTCATGGCGGTGCCCGCGAAGAAACACGAGCAGCTTCCGGCTCCGCCCCGCCAGCTTTAGTAAACGGCCTTCACGCTCATTCCGCTCGACCGGTGGCGACCAGCGCTTCATATGACCCCCCGAGGAAGGACCTCGGATCGCACCAGATCACACTGCGCGGGTAAGGTCGATCCCTGCCCGCGATTTGCCGTGAACTATCCTGATCGGCGCTCTAGCATGGCATTGGCCGGTGAAGTCTGGAGTCGCATTGATGTAGTCGGCAACCCGCACCACCTGGCGTACCCGATCGAGGCTGCCGCCCGCTGCATCGCGAAGATGCGCGAGCAGGTTGCAGGCGCCGAGCAGCGCGGCTTGCTGCCCTTCTGCGACGGTGAATTGCTGGCCGAGCTTGCCGATGAAGCGCCGCTCACCGTTCCACTGGCACAGCTGTCCGGTGAGGAAGACCAGGTTGCCGGAGCGGACGAACTGCCGATAGTTGGCGCCCGGCGTGCTCGGGCGCGGCAGTTCGATCTTCAGGTCGCGGATTCTTTGCTCAATCATAGTTCCGTCAAAGTTCCGGAAGCGCCAGCCGCTCCAGCAGGCGGTCATCGAATGACTTGCATTGGCGGTCGCTGAGGAACCAGGAGCGAAACTTCAGGCAGCTCATCTTCGCGGCGACATGGTGCGCGCCCACTTCGCGCCAGTGGCCCCCGCGGATGTCGATGGCACCGCGGAGGAACTTGACGTTGCGCGGCGCCTCGTCAACGGCGGCGAGAGCCTGGTCCACGCCTTCGAGCGCGTAAGCCTCCAGGTTGTTGCAAAGCTGGCTCGCCGGCTGCGGCTCGAGGCCCGTCTCCTGCCCGACCTCGCGGCAAACCGTTGCGCCTGAGTGGACGCCCTCCCGGACGCGATGCGCCTTGAGCTTGTCCCGGAGGGCAAGCCCCGCAAAGGAGAGGCTGGTTACCACACCGATCGCGGCGACGGCGCCCAGGGCAATCCGGCGCCGGGCCCACCGGCTTGAAGGCGGAGGCGCCTGGGGAGACGCAAGCCGGGTACCGCAGTGCTCGCAACGGACGGCGCCGGGCAGCAGCGGGGACGCGCAGGTTTCGCAGCAAATGCGAAGTGTGGCTGAGGGGATTGGCAAGGGGTGCAGCATTCTCGCGCCGTGGAGCGGGTGTCAACGCGCGCCGCCCGCGCCCGAGTGTCAGTGTCCTTGGTCAGCGCGCCGGACTGAGCGGAAAGCCCAGTCGCTTCCATTCCTCAAAGCCGCCTTCCAGCGGGCGGACCCGCAGGATGCCACGCCGCTTGAGCGAGAGCGCCGCACGGGCGCTAGAGGCCTCATTGGGTCAACTACAAAAGAGCGCGATGTCGCGGTCGCGCGGGATCTCCGTGTGGCGGTCCTCGAGCTCTTCGAGAGCCAGATGCAGCGCGCCGGGCAGCGTACGGCGCTCGTTATCCATTTCCAGTTCGTGGCGCATATCAACGATGAAGAGCGCGTCGCCTCGATTGAGTCTTTCCTGAAGCTCCTGCGGCGTAATGCGATCGATGCGCAGCTGCTGGAGCGCGCGCCGCCGGTCGACAAGCCTCCACGCCAGGTATCCCGCGAGCAGCAGCAGCGCCCCCGATAGCACCGAGCCGCCGATGCTTTTCAGCAGCGAAAGAACCAGACCGAGCTGCGGGCCCAGCGCATATCCGGCGCCGGCAATGCAAGTCGCCCAAAGCAGGGAGCCGAAACTATCAATGAGCAAGAACCGCCACGCGCGCATTCCCGAGAGGCCCGCGAGCGGCGGCGCCACCAGCCCGAGGCCGGGAATGAAGGGCGCCGCGATCAAGAGCTTCGGGCCCCAGCGCGTAAAGAGATTGGAGGTCTTACGGACGCAGGTATCGGGCTCGAGCGAGATACGGCACAACAGCGCCAGCACGGAGGCGCCGCGCAGCCGGCCCGCCTGGTACCAGACGAGGTGGGCGGTGGTGGCGGCGACGAGGGTGACGGCGACGATGGCCGCGAACGAAGCTTGACCCGCTCGGGCCAAAGCTCCCGCGGCGAGCAGCACCGGCGAGGCGGGGAGCGGCAGGCCGAGCTGCTGCAGAAGGACGTACCCGAAAAGGAGCAGGTAGCCGTAGCGGGCAACGGTGTCGCTGCTCACCGCGCGATCCGGCCCGGGCTCGTGCGCAGCCGGCCCCAGGCAATGAAGAAGCACAGTGCAGCGAGCACGAGCGGCGGGGCCAGGCTCGCGCCTTCGCCGCGGGACTGGTGCAACACCGCGGCGCAGGTCATCAGTGCCGCGAGCGCCAACGCCGCAAGCGGCGTCAGCAACGTCGCTACGCCGGTGGCCGCGGGCAACAGCAATCCGGCGGCGCCCGCCATCTCGGCCGCGCCAATCGCCTTGATGCCCGTTTCAGAGACGCTCTCGGCCCAGGCCTGGCCGCGACCGATGAGCTCTGCACGGCTCCGGGTGATCTTCCTCGCGCCGCTGACCAGAAAGGCTGCGGCAACGACCATGGATATCAGCCATAGAGAAAGTTTCATTCAACGATCCTTTGCTGATCCTTGCGGTGGTGCGCGGGGCATTCCGAGGTCTGTTCAGCCGCCGTGAGATTGAGCGCCGAGTTCACCAGGGACACGTGCGAGAACGCCTGCGGGAAATTGCCGACCTGCCTTTGCGCGGCGGGGTCGTATTCCTCGGCCAGCAGCCCGACGTCATTGACGAGGCCCGCGAGCCGCTCAAACAGCGTCTTCGCTTCGGCGATGCGTCCCTGCAATACGTAATTGTCTACCAGCCAGAAGGAGCAGGCGAGGAATGAACCCTCGCCCGGAGGGAGACCGTCAATGCCGGAATGCGTGGAATAGCGCGCGACGAAGCCGTCGCGAAGAAGCTCGCGTTCAATGGCTGCCACGGTCCCGCGGATGCGCGGATCGTCGTACGGCAGGAAGCCGACCAGCGGCAGGAGCAGAAGCGAGGCATCGAATTCTTTTGATTCATAAGACTGCATGAAAGACTGCGTCTTGGTATCAAATCCGTGCGCGCAGACCGAGGCGTGGATGCGGTCGCGCACCGAGCGCCAGCGCTCGAGCGGGCCTTCGAGGCCGAACTGCTCAACGCTCTTCACCGCGCGATCAAACGCGACCCAGGCCATCACCTTGGAATGCACGAAGTGTTGCCGCGGGCCGCGCACTTCCCAGATGCCTTCGTCTGGTTCTTCCCAGATGGTCTCCAGGTAATTCATCAGCGCGCGCTCGAGCGCCCAGCTGTCGCCGTCCGCGAGCCCCAGCCGCCGCGAGAGATGAAGCGCGTCCATCACCTCTCCATAGACGTCGAGCTGCAGCTGCTGCGAGGCCGCATTGCCGATGCGCACGGGCTTCGAGCCTTCATATCCAGCCAGCCAGGGAAGCTCCATCTCGGGCAGACGGCGTTCACCGGCAATGCCGTAAAGGATCTGCAATTGCGATGGATCGCCCGCGACCGCGCGGAGCAGCCAGCCGCGCCATTCCTGGGCTTCATCGACATAGCCGGCATTCATCAGCGCATAGAGTGTGAATGTCGCATCGCGCAGCCAGCAGATGCGGTAGTCCCAATTGCGCGTGCCGCCGATCTTCTCGGGCAGCGAGGTGGTGGCGGCCGCGACGATGCCGCCGGTGGGACCATAGGTGAGCGCTTTGAGGGTGATGAGCGAGCGCTGCACCAGCGCGCGGTAGCAACCTTGCACCCTGCAGCGATCGGACCAATCGCGCCAGGTCTGCCCGGTCTCGTCGAGCGCCCGCTCTGGATCGATCTGCCCCGGGTTGGGTGCGTTCGACGAGCCCCAGCTGAGCACGAACGGCACGCGCTCGCCTTCACCCACCGTGAAGTTCGCGACCGTGGCGAGGTCTTCTCCCTGCGTCTCGATGGGCGTCCGCAAGCGCAGCGAGTCGGGGCCGGCGACGGCGAGGATGCCGCCCTCCACGGAGCGCACCCAGGGAACAGCGCGCCCATAGCCAAACCGGATGACTAGTTCCATCCGCAACTCGACTTGCCCGCGCTTGCCTTCGACGATGCGCACCAGATCGGTGCCCCGTCCCGAGACCGGCATGAAGTCGATGAGCGTGACCGCGCCGTCGCTGGTCTCGAAGTCGGTCTCGAGAACCAGTGTCCCCTCACGGTACGCGCGGCGCACCGCGGTGACCTTGCCCGCGGGAGCGATCTGCCAGCGGCCGTTGTCGCGGGTGCCGAGCAGCGCCGCGAAGCAGGCGTCCGAGTCGAAACGTGGAAGGCAGAGCCAATCGATTGAACCGTCGTTGCCGACCAGGGCCACGCTCCGCAGGTCGGCAACGACGGCATAGTCCTCGATGCGGAGCGCCATAGGCTGAACCTTGTAGCAGCCGACGCCGATTCCCGCGCGCCGGGGGTGGCGCGATCGGCCAGGATCCGGCACATATTGTCGCCATGCCCCACCTTCAATTCGAATTCAATTTCGTGCCCGATGCCGAGGAGAAGCAGCGCTTTGCCGCGGCCGCCGTCGCCCGTTTCGCGGAGGTG
>JANYKT010000070.1 GCA_025358085.1 Deltaproteobacteria bacterium
GTCCCGCGCGCGCAGATCTATGCGCTGGGCGCCGCCGGCCTCGCCGCCATCGTGGTCCACGCCCTCTTCTTCAAGGAGCTCGTCTTCGTCAGCTACGACCCCGAGACCGCGCTGGTCCAGGGCGTGGGCGTCTTCCGCTATGAACTGCTGCTCAACCTCGCGACCGCGGTGGTCATCTCGGTTGCCACCCGCGCGGTCGGCGCGCTGCCGGTCTTCGCCTTCACCGTCATCCCCGCGGCGGCAGCGCTGATGCTCACTGAAAAGCTGCGGTTACGATCGCACTCGCGGTGGTGTTCGGCATCGTCGCCGCCGCCGTGGGCTACTACGCCAGCTGGGTTGAGCAGCTTCCCACCGGCGCATCGATGGTGGTGGTGGCTTCCGTCTTTCTGGTACCCGGCCTGATTCGACTGCTGCGTCGGAGCGCCGTTTGAATTTGCCAACCGACTGCTCGTCTGGGGCCAATGACGTTTCTCCTCGCGCTGATGCCTGCTGCCGCCGAAGCCACGGACGGCGGCTCTGCTGCTCAACCTCCAGCCAACAGCGCCGCTGCCGCACAGGACGATGCGCAACTGCAGAAAGAGCTTGAGTCCGCGCTGGGCAAGGACAAGGCGGCAGCGGCCCAGAAGCCAGGCGCGGCAGCCCAGGCGCCCACCGCCGCGACCGGCGATCAGTCCACCCCGCCGCCCCCGAACCTCGCGCGCGGCACGCAGTCGCTCAATCCCGACATCAGCGCCATCGTCGACGCCGACTTCGGCTACCAGCGGCGCGCGCCCATGTTCCAGGCCGGCGACGACCCCGACCTCGGCGCTTCGCAGACCAGCAAGGCCGCTGGCCCGATGGTGCAGAAAGTCGAACTCGCGTTCTCGGCCATCGTCGATCCGTACTTCAAGGGCGAGGTCTATCTGACCATCCCGAACCTGCCTGGCCTCGAGGTAGAGGAGGCCTTCGCCACCACCACCTCCTTGCCCTGGAGTTTGCAAGTCAAGATGGGCAGCTTCCGCAGCGCTTTCGGGCGCCAGAACGGCCAGCACCTGCACGTCCAGGACTTCACCCGGCGGCCGCTCCTCAACGCCGCCTTCCTCGACGACGGCTTGCGGTGCCGCGGCGCAGGTCTCGTGGCTGTCCCCGCTGCCATTCTACCTGGCGCTTTTTGGCGAGGTGCGAAAGCCGGGCGCGCCCACCGTTCCCAATCTTGCTGTCTCGGATCTCCCGCCGCCGGTGCGGACTTTTGGCGGCGGCGGCACCGCGTCCGACCTCTCCTTCGTCGGCGCGGCCAAAGCCTTCTTTCCCGTCGGCGAATCGGTCTCCATCTACGGCGGTCTCAACCTCGCGAACGGCATCTCGCCCGGCGCCTTCGTCTTCAACCCGCGCGGGCTCTCCACGAGCCCGGTCGGCGCCGATCGCGGCACCGTGCTCGTGGGCGGCGACCTCTACGTCAAGTGGAAGCCGCCGAACATTGCCGAGGGCTACGACTCTCTCGCCTGGCAGACCGAAGCCATCTTCCGCCACTTTAACGCTGGCGACGGCCTGCCCGACGAGTGGGACGGCGGACTGTACTCGCAGCTCGTCTACCAGTTCGCGCGCCGCTGGGCGCTCGGCGTGCGCGGCGATTTGATCGGGATCCCGACCTCGACGGTGGTTGGCCGCACCGTCCGCGGGGCGACGAGTCTCACCTTCCAGCCCAGCGAGTTCGCACGCGTCCGGGCGTATCTCGAGGCCGAGAATACCGGCACCGGCAGCGACGTCTCATCAAGGGGGCAATTGATCCCCACGCCAAGCCCCGGCACGGCGGTCGCTGCCTTCCTGCAGCTCGAGATCTCCATCGGCGCCCACGGCGCGCATCCCTTCTAAGGAGCGGAACATGATCGCGCTGCTCGCCGTCCTCCATGTCGTTTCGACCATCCCCACGCTCGGTCGCTCGCGAAAGAAGTCGGCGGCGACCGCATCAGCGTCGAGTCCCTGGGCAAGGGCTACCAGGACCCGCACTTCGTCGAAGCCAAGCCCAATCTCATGTTGACGCTCAACCGCGCCGACCTGCTGCTCTACGTCGGCCTCGAGCTCGAGATCGGCTGGCTGCCGCCGCTGGTGCTCGGTTCGCGCAATCCCAGGATCCAGACCGGCGAGAACGGCAGCCTCGATTGTTCGCGCAGCATCCCGCTGCTCGATATCCCGACGACCAAGATCGATCGCTCGATGGGCGACATCCACCCGCAGGGAAACCCGCACTACTGGTTCCCGCCCGCGAACGCGAAGATCATCGCTCAAGAGATTGCCGGCCGGCTGACCGAACTGGACCCCGACGGCGCCGCTAGCTACGCGAAGAACCTCGCTGCCTTCAATGCGCATGGACGAAGTCGGCTATGTCGAAATCAAGCCCGGCATCCCGCCCGACCCCGCGCACCTGGTCCAGCTGATCAAGGTCATGCGCAACCAGAAGGCGTCGATGCTTCTGATGGAGGACTTCTACAACAAGACCACGGCATCGCTGGTGGCCGAGAAGGCGGGCGCGAAGCTGCTGGTGCTCCCAACCGACGTCGGCGCGCGGCCGGAGATCAAGGACTGGTTCACGCTGGTCGAGACGGCTTTGAAGCAGATGGCGGAAGCACGCTAGAGTAGGAGCGTGCTGCTCAAGCTCGCCATCTGGCAGGACGTCCAGGACTATCTGGAGAAGCGCAACGACGTAGTCATCCCCGTTGGCAGCACCGAGCAGCACGGGCCATCGGGTCCGCTCGGCACCGACCTGATCGCGGCCGAAGAGCTGGCGAACGAGCTGGGCGAGGAGCGTCGAACCTTCGTCGCGCCCATCATTCCTTTCGGCGTCTCGGGCGTGCACGGCGCTTTTCCCGGCACCATCGCGGTGCAGCCAGCCACCCTGCTCGCCTTGGTCCGCGACGTCATCGCCGGGCTCGCGCAGCAGGGCTTCCGCCGCTTCCTGCTCATCAACGCGCATCCTGGCTCGAAGGCCATTCTCCAGGCCGCTTGCGCGCAAGCGCACGAAACGACTCCCGACGCACGCTGTCTCGCGATCCAGTGGTGGGAATTGCCGGAGGTGCGGTCGGTGCTGATGGAGATGTTCGGCGCGCGCGAAGGCCACCACGCTACGCCCGGCGAGCTTTCGGTCGTGCGAAAATTCTACCCTCGCTCGGTGCTGGATTTGCCGCCCATGCAGCGGTTCCAGCCGGTGCCGCAGCCCATCCTCTGGGGTCCGCGCGACTTCCGCCAGCGGTACGCCGACGGCAGCATCGGCAGCGATCCTTCCCTCTCGAGCAGCACGGCCGGCGACCGCATCTTCACCGCGGCCTCGCGCGCGCTGGTCGAAGTGCACCGTCGCCTCGTCGAGGACCCCTGATCGTGACCGCTTACGCCCTCATCGCCGAAACGGACGTCTCGCAGGCCCAGCTCTACCGCCACATCGCGCTCGCCGAAGGCTTCGACGTGCAGCTGGTGCGGGACGGCGAGGCCGCGGTGGCTTTGCTGCATGCGCAGGGCGCGCCCGCACTGCTGATCACCGAACTTTCGCTGCCCCGGCGCGACGGCTTTGCTCTGCTGGTCGAGCTGCGCAAGCTCGCCTCCGCCGAGACCTCAAAGGCGATCGTCGTGTCGGCCTTCCGCGAGCTGCGCGACGAGGCGATGAGGCAGAAAGATGCGCTCGGCATCTCTGCCCTGCTGGCCAGGACTTCCCCGGTGGAGTCGGTGCGACGCGCGGTGCAGAAAGCCCTCGCCGGTTCGCCCGCGCCGCACGGGCCAGCCAAGGCCTATGGTCCTTCGGCCGGGTTCCGCGCGCCCGAGCCGACGGCTGAAGCAGAGGAGCGCACCGAAGAGCGGCGCCTGCAGGCCATCGACGAGATGGAGATCGTGGACGAAGCGCCCCAGGAAGAGGCGCTGCGCCAGATCGTGCAGGAGACCGCGGAGCAATTCAGCGTCCCCATCGCCGCGATCTCGCTGGTTCTCGAGAACAAGCAGTGGTTCAAAGCGCACGCGGGCCTCGGAAGCGAGGTGCTGTTGACCCGTACCCTGGACCTCGACGCGTCCTTCTGCCGGCATGTGGTGCAGGGGCGCGCGCCGCTGGTGGTTCCCGACGCAACGGTGCACCCTTACTTTTCGCGCAATCGGCTGGTGCAGGCGGGCGCGGTCCGCAGCTACGCTGGCGCACCGCTCGAGACGCCGGACGGTCACGTCATCGGTTCGCTTTGCATCATGAATTCGGAGCCATTGACCGTCTCGGCCGAGGACGTGGACCAGCTGGTGCTTGTGGCACGGCTGGTCGCTGGCGAGCTTGCGCTGCGCGCCTCGGCAAAGCTTGCTGGGAACACCCAGGCTCTGCTCACTGCGGAGCACGGCCTGGCCTCCAATTCCATCTCGTACCTGCGCGCGGTGATGGAGAACATCGACAACGGCGTGCTCCTGCTGGACGACAAGCGGACTTCGGTGCTGGCCAACCGGGCGCTGGCCCAGATCCTCGGCAGCAGCATCGAAGCCATTGTCGGCCGGCACCGCGACGACCTGCTGCGAGAGCACGCGGCGCAATTCGTCAGCCCCGAGGATTTCCTCTCCCGCCTGCGCACCGCGCCTGAAGGACCGTTCGCGTTGCGGGGCGAGTTCGAGCTTCGGAGGCCCTCGCGCCGCGTGCTGCGCTGGGTGACGAGGCCCGTGCAGTTGGGCGAAGGCATCGGTCACCTCACCGTGGTGACCGACATCACCGCCGAGCGCGACCTGCAGCGCGAGCGCGGCGAGCTGGCTCGCACCGATCCCGTCACCGGCCTCGGCAACCGGCGCACCGGCGAGGAGGTGCTGGAGCGCGAGTCGTCCCGCGGCCAGCGCTTCGGGACGCGGGTCTCACTGGCGTTGTTCAACCTGGACCTGTTCGCGCGAGTGAGCGAGCGGCACGGCCAGCCCGCCAGCGACGAGGCGTTGTATGCCGTGGCACAGGTGATCGCGGGGGCGGTGCGCGGTGCCGACATCGCGGTGCGCTGGGGCGGCGACGAGCTGCTCGCGATTTTGCCCTCGACCGGCCTGGACGGAGCGCGCTCATTCGGCGAACGCGTGCGGGCGCGCGTCGAGGCGCTCGAGCCCGCGCGGGCCCATGGAGTGACGGTCTCGTGCGGCATCGCAGAGGTGCAGCCCGGCGAGGACGGCTTGCTGACGCTGGGCCGTGCGAGCGCGAAGCTCGACGAGGCCAAGGAAGCCGGCCGCAACCGGGTTCGCTAAATAGCTCAATCGCTAAACCGGGGACACCATACGCATTTCCCTGGGCCAGCCTCGCGGCGGCAGGAAATCCGTATGGTGTCCCCATATTTCGACGCTCAAGCCAACGAGATGAGGATCACCGCGACGTCGTCCGGCAGCTGCCCGGAGCGGAGTCGCGGCAGCGCGAGCAGCGAGTCGGCGCAGCCATCGAGCGAAGGGCCCGACGCCGCTTCAGCGACGAAGCGCTGTGCCGCGTACTTGAGCAGACCGTCGGAAGCGAGCAGCGCGCGGCCTTCCGCCACTTCGGCCGTGAAGGCGACCGGCCTCGCGTGACCACTGCCGAGCAGAGGCTTGCGCTGTTGCGCGGCTGTCAGATCGATCACCGAGTCACCGTCGATGATCCAGGCGCCCGAATCGCCGACGCTCGCTCCGGTGATCCGGCCCCCGGCGATGGCCATGATCACGGCCGTGGTCTGCGCGCCCGAGCCTTCCCGCACCAGCCGCGCGTCGATTTCGGCCAGCAGCGCCGCCCAGTCCGAGCCAGCCGGAGCCTTTTTCACCGCCTCGAGCACCAGGTCGGCCGCAGCGCCGCCCACGGCGGTAGCGCCTGATCCGTCGGCCACCACGGCCACCAAGGCACCCGCGCGCGTGAACACATGCGCCCGGTCCTGTCCTCCTGACACCCGCATCGCGGTCTTCATCGCAGCACTCTCATCAAGACTCCCAACAGCACGCCGAGCAGCACCAGCGCAAGGATGATGCTTCCATAACCGACCAGCGCCTGCCGGAATGTCGGCGGGGGCAGCTCATCGGGCGGCGGCGCATAATGCTCCACCTCGCGCTTTTCGGGGGCTTCTCCGTTCATGTCCCTGTCTCAATCTTTAGCGGCTTCCACTCACCGGTCTCCGGACTGAGGCCGTTTTCGTGGTCGCGCAGCCATCCAGTGAAGTGGTGCTGCGCCAGCAAGTCGAAGAAGGCGCTGTCGGGCGCCACCATCTCGTAAACGCCGAGTCCGCCTGCCTTTTCGAAGCCCTTGAACAGTGCCCGCCCGACGTGGACGTACAGCTCTTGTAACGACTGCGACGCGGTCGCGCCCGCCAGCACCAGCCGCAACGTGGGCATGGGAAAGACAAAACGCAAGCGGAGGGCCGGATGCAGCGAGGTTACGTCGATGTCGCGGCGCAGGAAAACAAGCTCTCCTCCTCTGGCCGTGACGTAGGCTTGCAATGCCTCCTCCGAAACCGCGGCACCGCCGTTGTAGATGTCACCCCGGTCGCCCGAGGCTTCCTGCGAGGCGAGCTTGGCGACGAAGTTGCGCACCGACTCCGCCAGCACGGTCTCGGCACCCTCGATGTCCCCAGCAGCGAGACTGCGGCGCACCGCCATCTCGGCGTCGCCGGTGATCGGCATCGCGAGCGGCTTCGAAATGGCCACCGCGAGCGGGCAGACCAGGTCGGGCTTGCCCAGGCGTGCGCGCTCGTGGGCCAGCAACGCATCGACGCGCGAGCGCACGCTTGCGTTGCGGGCCGTGCCCCGCGCGCTCTCGTTGATTTTCTCGGCAATGGAGACCTTGATGGCGCCAAACACCGAGTCCTCGAAGCTTGCCACCTCGGGAGCCGCGCCAAAGGAGATGAAGATGCCGGCCTCGAGCTTCTCGCCGGAAGCGAGCAACAGCTCCGACTCGCGCTCTTCCTCGAGCTGCCGCAGTTCAGCCTCGAGCCTCCGGATGCGGTACGAGGGCTCCTCCCCCGAGGCAGGGTCGAGCGTGCCCTTGCGCAGCGCCTGGCTGGCCGAGGCCAGGAACAGCGACAGCTCCTCGCGGCGTGCGTGGAAGCGCCTCTCGATGGTGGCGGTGGTGCGCGCGACCGCCTCGCTCGAGGCCTCGCGGTCCAGCCTGCGGCCATAGCTCTGCAGCGCGACGCGAATCTCCTGCGTCAGCTCGAGCAGCGCGATGATGTCCCCGCTGAAGCTGACCGCGTCGCCGAGCAGGTTGTTCAGGTAGATGCCGCCCTTGTCGGCGAGGTGGGCTGCGCCATGCTGGTGGCGGGCGGCCGCAGTGAGGATGGGACCGTAGAATTCGCGCGAGAGGAAGTCGGCGACCACTGTTTCTTTCAGGAAGGCGGTGCGCTTGGTGAAGTCCTTCATGTCGCAGAAGAGGTGGCCCATCTGCGGGGCGCGCGCGCGCGTGGAGAGGATGGGCTTCTCGCCTTCGAGGCCGAAGAGGTAGAGCTTGCCGCCCTCGTGCCCGGCGCCGATGTCTTCGCCTGCGCGGTGGACGAGCTGGGTCTCGGCCGCATCGAGCGCGCGGTCCAGCACCCAGTCGATGGCGAGAGTCGTCACCGCCGTGCTGTAGCTGCGGATCACCGTCTCGGCCAGAACGAACGCGCCGGGGTCCTCGTCGTTCCATTCGCGGCCCGCCAACGCCACCGACTCAAGCAGGGCGCGGGCTGGCTCGTTGGTGGCGACCTTGACCGCCGCCTTGGCGCGCGAGGCCAGCTCCTTGCGGAGAGCTGAATTGGCCAGCACGCGCTCGAGCGCGCCCGGCTGCTGGAACAGCTGCGCCAACGCGAGCCCGTCGAGCGAGAGCAAGGGCGCGCGGCCGGTGTCGGCCATGCGCAAGAGTTGCAGCAAATCCTTGCGCAGCTGCGCAAGCGCAACCGATCGCGCGGCTTTGCGCTGCGCCTCCTTTGACTGCAGCAGCTCGGCCGCGACCTCGCGCAAAACGAGATCCACCTTGCCGCTCTTGAGCAGCTTCGGCCCCAGCTGGTCGAGCCGCGGAACCGCCTCGAGGAACGGCAGGCCGTAGCAGGTCACGCCGCTGCCGGGCAGCAGGCGCAGCCCGCCGATCCAGTGGAGCGCGCTCTCTGCCGCCGCGCACTGCAGTCCGCCTGGACCGCTGGCCGCCGTCGCCTCGCGGATGGCCAGCCGCACCGCAAGCAGCAGACCCGCGCCCACCGCGCCGTGCAGCACGCGCGACAGCGGCTGCTGGACGGCTATCTTCCGGACCGCCCGCAGCGCGGGCTCGGTGAGACTGCGCAGCGCCAGGAGCAGGAGGTACGGCGTTGGCTCGCCTTGCTCCGTGGCCGCGCCCTCGTCGATGGAGCGGCGGAGGAGCGCATTGAGCGCGCCCACCAGCACCCGGCCGGGCCGGCCCGAGGAGATCCACGAGGCGATCAGGCCGCTGTCGAGTGCGGGATGAAGCTCGGGCGCCTCCAGGAAAGCGCGCCGGATGCCGTCGCGCGTGACCGTGGCCGGCGCCATGAAAGAGACCGGCCGCAGCGCTCGCGGGTCGAAACCGTCGAGCAGCAGCAGCTGGTCGTATTCGTTCTCGCGCAGGGCGGCCCGGTGCCGCACGCAGAGCAGGAAGAAGAGATCGCGCACGGCCGCGACCAGCGTGGTCGAAAGCTCCGCTTCCAGGTGGACCGGCACCCGCACGTCGGCGAGAGAGGTGCCGACGTGGAAGCGCAGCGCGCGGCCGTCGAGCTTGAGCGCGTCGAGTCCGCCGCCCTGCTTGAGCAGGCGCGGAAACAGCTCGAGGCGCTCTTCGGCGTAACCCATGGCGCGCGCATCCTATCCGAGCGCGAGTCAAGGAGACGGGTTAGAAAGCGTCGATGCACAACTTTGCACTGGTCGGCTGTGCTTCGGTCTGCGCTCTCGGGGGTTGCAGCAGCCTGCTGAGCTTCGACGTCAACTCCAGCGGAACCGCGACGATCCCGGGCTCTCCGACTGGCGGTCTGCTTGGTAATGCGCTGGGTTCTGGATTCGGCGGCTTCAACAATTTCAATGTCTCGCAGTCGCAGGAGTTCAAGAACGAGAACACCAACAAGGACCACATCAGCGAGTGCCGCGTCACGAAGCTGACCTTGAAAGTGCTCAAGCCGGTGGCGCCCGCCGCGGGAAGCGATCTGTCCTTCCTGACCCAGATCGACTTCTTCATCGCCGCGCCGAATCTTGCGCGGGTCCACATCGCGGGAGCGAAGAATTTCCCGCTCAACCAATCAACGGTTGATTTGACACTCGATAATGTTGACATCGCGGCCTATGCCAAAGCCGATACCTTTTCGATTACGACTGATGCCCAGGGCCGCGCGCCTGGCGCCGATACCGACATCGAGGCTGATATCGCGCTGAACATCCACGCCAGCCTGCTCTGAGCGTTTCCTGAAGCTCCGTTGCGGACCTTTTCGCCGCGGCGTAGATTGGCCGGCCCATGAAAAAGATCGAAGCCATCATCAAGCCCTTCAAGCTCGACGAAGTGAAGGAGGCGCTCGCTGATCTTGGCGTGCTCGGGCTGACGGTCACCGAGGTCAAGGGCTTCGGACGGCAGAAGGGCCACACCGAGCTCTACCGCGGCGCTGAATACGTGGTCGATTTCCTGCCCAAGGTGAAGATCGAGATCGTCCTCAGCGATGAGATGGTGCCGAGAGCGCTGGAGGCCATCGAGCGCTCGGCGAAGACCGGGCGCATCGGGGACGGCAAAATCTTTGTCTATAGCGTCGATGAGGTGGTGCGCATTCGCACCGGCGAGCGCGGCGAGCCGGCGCTGTGAGGCCGGGCCAGCGCGAGCCCGCCACGCCCGGCAAGAAGTGATGCGGAGCCAGATCGCGGCGAGGCGAAGTCCGGGCAACATTTTTCAAGCGCTCACGCTGGGGCTGGTCTGCGCGTGCGCGACCGCGCAGGCGGTTCGGCCGCCGGTCGACCCGGCCGCGCTGCGGGGCGTAACTCTCTCGCTGCCGCCTGCCACCGACGTTCGACGGTCGAACGGTTCCGGCTGCGGCCAGGTCTCTTCCGACATGCCGCTTCAGACAGAGAGATCGCTGGTGCGCGCCTTCTCCGACGCGGGCGCGCGCCTCTCGGCCACGGCCGAATGGACGCTGACCGTAGCGCTCGCCACTGCGACGGTGGGCGCCGAATACCAGGGCTCGCCGAACCAGTCGGCGCGACCCGCGGGCGAGCCGCAACCCGATGCCCCCGACCTGATCCTCACCAACCGTGGCAGCCTCTTCAACGGCGACAATGGACGCGCCACCGTCGCGCTCGAGGGAACCCTGACGCGCGCGGGCCGGCTGGTCTGGACCGGCAACGTCTCCGGCTACGCGGAGTCGGTGCCATGCCAGCAGGTGCACCAGAAAGTGCGCGAGGCGCTGGACGATGCGGTCTACAATCTGCGCGCGCAGGTGATCGAGCAGATCCGCCGCGCGCACTAGCTGATTGAGTTTACGCGCCCGGTTTGAGCGGTTCTCCAAAGACTGTAATCGCGTTTCGAGCGATTCGAGAATGGCGGCCAACCCTTCACGTCAGCCCTCAGAGGCACGCTCGATCGCGGGGGCGGCGGAGCTGAGCAGTAGAGCCAGCCGGCCCGGGTCTACCGGCTTGACGAGATGAATCTCGAACCCCGCCGCGATTGCGAGGTTGCGTTGCGATTCCGCGCCATAACCGGTCAGCGCGATCAGGCGAATGTCGCGTCCGCGGCTATCGGCGCGAATGCGGCGCGCGACTTCAAAGCCGTCGATGCCAGGCAGACCGATATCGATGAGCGCGATCTCCGGGTGCCAGTCGAGCGCCAGCTGAACCCCGGTGTAACCGTCGCGCGCCGCCCGAACATTGTAGCCCAACGACTCGCAGAATTCGCGCAACGTATCGCGCACGTCCACCTGATCGTCCACGACCAGGATTCGGCGCACAACGTTCTGGACAGTCGGACGAAAATCCGCGTCGGCAACCGGCTGGGCCGCGACTACGGTCGGGAGCCGCACCGAAAATTCGCTTCCCTTGCCGAGACCGGCGCTGCCTGCCGCGACCGTACCTTCGTGCAGTTCCACCAAGGTCCGGACCAGTGTGAGGCCGATGCCGAGCCCGCCGCGGGCGCGCCCGGCCGACTGGTCCACTTGATAAAAGAGCCCGAAGACGTCGGCCACCGCCTCCAGCGCAAGGCCCATGCCGTCATCCTTGACGCGCACGATGCTGGCGGGTCCGTTGACCGCGACCGTGACCGTGATCCGGCCGTTCTTCTCCGAATACTTGCTGGCGTTGTCGAGCAGGTTGTTGAAGATCTGCTCCAGCCGCATGACATCGCCGAATACCAGCACCGGAAATGGAGGCGTGGTCAGCTCGATTTGCTGGCCCCTTGCCGTGCCCCAGCGCTCGCGCGTCAGTGCGACCGCGCGCTGCACCAGTTGGGAAAGATCGACTGACTCCTTGCGGAGCTCGATCTTCCCGCGTGTGACTCGCGAAACGTCCACCAGCTCGTCTACCAGCCGGCCCAGGTTGCCGAGCTGCCGCCGGATCACATCTTTTGATCGCGCCTGTCGCGCCGGGTCGTCGGTAGACTTTTCCAGCAGATAGAGTGCTGTTGTGGCTGCAGCCAACGGGTTGCGTAGCTCGTGGGCAAGCATGGCGAGGAACTCGTCTTTGCGGCGGTCGGCCTCGACCAGGCGGTCGTTTCGCTTGCGCGACTCCTGCTCCGCGTGCCGCAAGCGGACCAGCGAGCGAACCATGGCGACGAGCTCGGCGGCCTCGAAAGGCTGCGCCAGGTAACCATCGGCAGCATGCTCGAGGCCCAGGACCTTGCTCTCGAGTGTGACGTAATTGGCCGAGGTCATCAGGACTGCAATGGATGCCGTGCTCTCGTTCTCCTTGACCTGCCGGCAGACCTCGATGCCGCTGATGTCCGGAACCTGCACGTCGAGGAGCATCAGGTCGGGCCGCGTCTTCGCTTGCTCCAGCGCGCTGCCTCCGTCCACGGCCTCGATGACCCGGAAGCCGGCGCCAATCAGGATTCGCGAGGTGGTGTAGAGATTGGCCGGGCTGTCGTTCACGTTCAGCACGGTGGGACGGAGGACCGGGTCTTCGCTCATTGGCCAGGCCTGTCGGGCCCCTTGAGCCTGCCGGGCTCGCCGAACCTGCCGGGGTCCTCTTTGGTGAGCCCGGCCTTCGCGAGCGCATCCCGGATGCGGTTGATGGCCAGGTCCCGCGAGAGGTGTTGCTTGGAAACGATTGAGTCGGTCACCGCCGCCAGCCGCGCGATTTGATTCTCGTCGAGTGCTTGCGCGGTGTTGATGATGACTGGAATGCCGCGCGTGCGCGGATTCGCCTTGAGTGTGTCGAGGACGTCGAAGGCGATGTGATCGCGCAGCGGGAAATCAAGCAGGATGACGTGCGGCAGATGCTGATCCGCGCGGCGCGCACCGTCAGGCCCGGTGGACCCCTCGAACAGCCGGAACTGCTCGGCATCGAGGTGCTTGCACAGCACGTAGCGCGCCGCCTTGTCGTCGTCGATGACGAGCACGCGCGGTTGCACGCCCGATGCGACCATGGAGCGCAGCTTGGCCAGCAAGCGGTTTTTGTCGACCGGCTTCAGCCAGAATTCGACTGCCCCGAGCTCGCGCGCCTTCTGGGCCGTGTTGCTGATGGTGACCACCAGGACCGGAATGTCCGCAGTCGCAGGGTTCCGTTTCAGCTCGGAGAGGAAGCTCCAGGTGGACTCACTCTCGAGCATGATGTCGAGCAGGATGGCGGCAGGGCGAACCCGCCGGAGCGCGGCGCGCGCCTCATCGACCGTGCGAGCGGGAATCAGCTGGAAGCCGCCCAGATCGAGGTCGCGCTCGTACCCAAGCAAAGTCTGGCGGTCGTTCTCGACCACCAGGATCGGCTGTCGCGTGGCGTCCAGCACCAGGCTGCGCCCGGTCAGCTCATTCATCTCGCGCACGTCGGGGTGGAGGCGCGGCAGCGTCAGCGTGAAAGCAGCGCCTTTCCCGACCTCGCTCTCGACGTCAACGTCCCGCCTAGGAGCGCCGCGAGCCTGCGCGGGATGGGCAGCCCCAGCCCCGTTCCAGCTGCCCGCGCTCCGGCGCTCAAGCCCGCCTGCTCGAACTCTTCGAAGACGCGCTGGTGGTCTTCGGCGGCGAGGCCCACCCCGGTGTCCTTGACGATGAGGCGCGTTCCACCTTTTCCGTCGGTCGCGCAGCTCACCCGCACCTCGCCGCGCTCGGTGAACTTGAGCGCGTTGGAGATGAGGTTGCGCATCACCTGCGAGGTCTTGCCGCGATCCGTCTCCAGCCCGAGCGCTTCCGGGGGCTCCTCGAAGACGAGCTTCACCGCGGAGTCCCGCGACAGGAGCGGGGCGAGCATGCCGCGCAGAGCGCCGAAGAGGTCGCGGGCGGAGAAGCGCTCGGAGGGAATGAGCACCTTGCCCGCTTCAATCTTCGAGAGGTCAAGCAGATCGTTCACCATCTGCGACAGCTGCTCGGCGCCACCCCGGATGAAGCTCACCTGCTTGCGCTGCTCGCTGGTCAGAGGACCGTCGACCGTGTCGAGCAAGAGCTGCGATAGACCCAGGATGGCGTGCAGCGGCGTGCGGAACTCGTGGCTGACATTGGCGACCACGCGGCCGCGCACGTCCACCGAGCGGCGCAGCCCTTCCGCGCGATCTTCGAGCTCGGTATGCAAAGTCGTCACCGCGCGGAACGAGTCTTGGAGGTCGCTGTTGAGTCGCAGCACTTCCGCGTGGCGCTAGGCCAATTCTTGTTTGCTTGATTGACTCATGGTTTTCCATTGACCAGAAATGCTTTTTTGTTCCGTAGCCTTTTGGGTGGGCGTCGGCAATGACCGATTCTGGACAGGGTGGAAAAGATGACTGATCTTTGGAAGCGAACGACCCGGCTGTAATGGACCGTTGTGCGCGCTGGCTTCGGTCGGTGCTGGTGCCGCGCGGCGTCTGCTCGCAGCACCTGGCGGAGAATTTTACGCGCATCGCCGACCTGATCACGGCACGAGGTCCCGCGCCTGTGAAGAACGGTGGAAAGGCGGAACGGTCACGCTCGACGCGCGCGCGTACAGCGGCGCGGCCATGCGCTTCGCCCGCTTTGTCGAGCTCTCCGGCGGAAGCCTCGAAATCGCCAACGCTCTCTGCTGGCCCGGCACCGACCGCGCGCTGCCTCTGTTGGCGCTGATCTGCTAGCTAGCCGAGCAGTTTCGCGATGGCGGCCGGAAGCCCACGAATGGTGAGGTGGCGGCCTGCTTCATCGAAGGTTTCATTGATGACCCTCGCGTGCTCGTAGATCTCGCCCAGCCGATTCTGATTCGCGTATGGAACAAGCAGCTCGGCCTCGGTCATTGAATGCTCGAAGAAATCAATCACGTGCTGGCGCAGACTGGCCACCTCGACCGGCGAATGGGCCGAGAGAATCAATGCCTCCGGATGACGCTGCCGCAGCTCGGTTCGGGTTGTTGGCGACAGCCGGTCAGCCTTGTTGAGCACCAACCGGGAAGGCACGTCTTGCGCGCCGATCTCGCGCAGCACCGACCGGGTGACTTCGAGCTGCGCCTCGAAAGTCGGGTCCGACGCATCGACGACATAAAGCAACAAGCCAGCTTCGAGCGCTTCGTCCAGCGTCGACCGGGACGAGGCCACCAGATCGTGGGGCAATTTCTGGATGAAGCCGACCGTGTCGGAGACAAGGATGCGCGGCCGGGTCTCCGGCTGCAGCGCCCGCACCGTGGTGTCGAGAGTGGCAAAGAGCTGGTCGGCCACCAACACCTCGCTCCCGGTCAAGGCGCGCATCAGCGAAGACTTGCCCGCATTGGTGTATCCGACCAGCGCCACCCGGAGCTGATCCTTCCTGACGAAGCGGCGGCTCTGCTGATCGCGGGCGATCTCCGCGAGCCCTTCTTTCAGCTCGGCCAACCGGTCCCGTATCTTTCGCCGGTCGAGCTCGAGCGCGGAGTCGCCCGACCCGCGGCCTGCCTGGCGCTCGCTGCGGCCACCGCTCTCCCGCAGGCGGGGCGCCATATAGTTCAGCCGCGCGATCTCGACCTGCATCCGCGCCTCGCGACTCCGAGCGTGACGGTGGAAGATCTCCACGATCACGGCGGTGCGATCGAGCACCAGCACTCCGGTCGCCTTCTCGAGATTGCGCAGCTGGTTTGGAGTGAGCTCGCCGTCGACCACCACCACCGTCGCGACCGGTTTTGGCTTCTCTCCCTGCGACTCGGCGATCTCCAACTCGCGAGCTTCTTCTGCGGCTTCCCACTTCTCTTTCGCTTTCGAGGTGTGCTCTGCCGCGCCCGACGCGACCACGCCCGGACCTCCCGTCAGTCGCGCCAGCTCCTGCAGCTTGCCCGAGCCGAGCACCGTGCTCGAGCTGAGCCCGCCGCGCTTCTGCGTCATCGTCGCTACGGTTCGATAGCCGAGCGTGTGCACGAGCCGTGTCAGCTCGGCCAGCTGGGCTGCGTGCTCTTCGTCCGTGACTTCCTGGAGCTGAACCCCGACCAGCACCGCCCGCAACTGCTCTTCCTGCGTCGTCGACATGAAGCTGTTATGTCTAATCCGCGCGGGTCTGGCGAGGAAAGCTAAAGACCCTTCATCCGGTAATTCGCCACGCCCGACGTGCTGCGCTGCTCGACCAGCTTTCCTTCGCGTTGCAGCTCTTCCAGAAGCGCTGCGGCCTGCAGCCGGTCGATCTCGAGCTGCACGCAGACCTCGTCGGCGGTGAGCAGGAGCCGCGAGCGCATCATCCGCACGATCTCGTCCTTGTCGTGCATCTTCTTCTTCATCTCCTCACCGCTCGACTGCATGCCGCGGCGGATACCGAGGAACAACAATCCGATAATCGCGAGACCCATCAGAGGAAAGGCCACGTCGCATGATCCTCGAGCCAGGCCCAGAGCTGGTGCGCATTGTCTTCCGCTGCCGGCGCGCGCGATTTGTGCCCGTACCGCGGCAGCCGTCCCAGGCGCGCTGCGAGTGCGAGGAAGCTCGCAAGTAAAGAGTGCACGACCGCGGCGAGCATGGCGCGGGTGTATACGAGCCTTGTGCCCCGCGGATCAAGCGCGCCCCGCCGTCAGGATCGCCGCTGACCACCCTCTTCGCAGCGATGGCCGGCGCCGCGGTGGCCGCGCTGTTTTCCGGAGCCGGACCCTTGGCGCTCCTGCTCTCTGCCGCTGCCGGCGGCGCGCTCGGCCATCGGTTGCGCGGACCGGCCCCGGCGCCGCAGCCGTGGTGGCCGGCGGTGCTGGCGCTGCTCTTTTTCATTCCTGTCATCACGATGCCGGTGGCGCCCGGCGCGGATATGGCGATGCACGTCGCGCTCGCGCGCTCTCTCGAAGAGGGCCTGCCGCGCCTGTCACCCGCCTGGGGCACGCTGCATGTCGCGCTCTACCCGCGCGGCTTCTCGGGCCTGGTCGCGCTGGTGGCGCCGGTGGTGGGCCTCGCGAAGGCAGGGCTGATTGTCGCCGCCGCGACCTATCTGATCTTCTGGGCGGCGCTCTCGGCGTGGCTCGCGGCGCCGCTCGTGGCCACGCTCGCGCTGCTTTTGTCGCGCTCCCCGCAGAGCTTCTTCGATTGGGGCGGCAACCCCACCGTGCTGGCGCTTTCGCTCGCGCTCTATGCGGCGGCCTTTCTGCGCCGCGGCGGCTCTGCGTGGGTGGCCGCGCTGCTGGTGGTCGGCGCCTGCGCGGTGCATCCGATGGGCGCCTGTGCCGGAGCGCTCGCCGTCGCCGTGGTCGCGCGAGAGCGTCCGCGGGCGGCCACCCTCTCGCTCGCCGCGCTGGGCGCGCTGGTCCTGCTGCTGGCGCGTTTCGGCCCGGTGCTCTCCCCGCGCGAGCTGGCCTGGATCCGCGCTTACGCGATTCATGACGAGGCGGTATTGCGCGGCTCGCCCTGGCTCTTTCCCTTCACTGTCTGGCCCGCGCTGCCGCGGGTGCTGGGCGACCCCTACGTTGTCGCGGTCGGCGCCGCGGCCGCGCTGCTGCTGGTCCGGCGCGCGCTGCGGCCGGTGCTGGTGGCTGTCTGCGGGGTGCTGCTGATTGGGGCCGTCTTCGCGCTCGGGCCGCATTTGCCGCTGGTGCCGCTCTACCCGGCGCGCTTCACGCCCATGCTGGTGGTGGCCACCGCGCGTTTGCTCAGCCACGCCTCGCTGCAGCTGCCGCGGCGTGCGCTGGCACCGCTGCTCGCCGGAATGCTCGGCATCGCCCTCGCGCTCCACGTGCGCTGGTTTCAGCACGCGCAACCGATGGCGACCGCCGGAGACCTTTTGGCGCTGCGCTGCCTGGACGAGACCCTGCCGCGCGACGCGGTGATCGACGGCGCTTACGGCGATGCGGCGCAGTGGATCCCCGCGCTCACCGGCCGCGCGGTGACCCGGCCGCACCAGCACTGCTCGCTCTTCGATGAGACCGACGCGCAGCTCGCGCCGCTGAAGCCGCAATATCGATATATCGGCGAGCGGCTCCGTTATCCTGGACCCGCGCTCGGGGAGCGGCCGGATGGCCTCGCCATCTGCCCTGGCCTGTACGCGCTGCCCTGAAAGCTTCAGCGCAGGGGCAGGAACTCGGGCTGCTCTCCGGGCGACTGCACCTTGCCGCTGCGCCAGAGGATCTGCTCGCAGCGCTTGATCAGTTCGGGAAACCCGTCGCGCGTGGTGGAGGAGACCGCGACGCCGTCCGAAAGATGGGCGAGGGTCCGCGCCGCCTCGGGCACCCGATCGGTTTTGTTGAACACCAGCAGTCGCGGCGTGTTCTCGACCTCGAGCGTCTTGAGGATCTTCTCCACCGCCGCGGCCTGCGCTTCGTGGTGCGGGTCACTCGCATCGACGACATGCAACAAGAGATCTGCGTCCTCGAGCTCCTCCAGGGTGGCGCGGAACGCATTGACCAGATCTTTAGGCAGATCGCGAATGAAGCCGACGGTATCGGTGATCACCACTTCGCGATCGCGCGGAAAGCGCAGCCGCCGCGAAGTGGGGTCCAGCGTAGCAAAGAGCTTGTTCTCGACCAGAACCGAAGAGTCCGTGAGCGCATTCAATAAAGTGCTCTTGCCCGCGTTGGTGTAGCCGACAATGGAGATCACCGGCACGCCCTGCCGGGTGCGCTTTTGGCGGCGCGTGGCGCGGTCCGCCGAGAGCCGGTCGATGCGCCCTTCCAGGTGCGAGATGCGGTCGCGCGCGCGGCGGCGATCGTTTTCGAGCTTGGTCTCGCCGGGCCCGCGCCCGCCGATGCCGCCGGCCAGCCGCGAGAGCGCCTCTGAAGAACCCACCAGGCGCGGCAATCTGTATTTCAATTGCGCGAGCTCCACCTGGAGCTTGCCGTCGGCGCTCTGGGCCCTGCGCGCGAAGATGTCGAGGATCAGCTGGCTGCGGTCGAGGACTTTCAGCGCGGTCTCGTCGGCGATGAACTTCGCCTGCGAGGGCGAGAGGTCGCGGTCGAAGACCACCAGGTCGGCGCCCAGCCCCATCGAGCGCACCAGGATGTCC
>JANYKT010000116.1 GCA_025358085.1 Deltaproteobacteria bacterium
AGCAGTAGGACTGGACATCGAAGAGGCGCCCGCCCGGGGGCAGCGTTCCTGCGCAGCTCGGATAGACCGGGTAGCAGGCCGCTGGCGTGAGCACGACGCCGGTCATCTTTTGGAACCCGCTCCAGTCGCCGCGCTCCTTCACTTTCGCGAGGAGCGCGGCCTGCTCGCGATCCTTGCCCTCGAAGCTGAAGACGGTCCCGGCGAGGTGCGGGAACGATTCGAGGTACCCGCTCTGCTCGAAGTTCTGCCGTGGCAGCGCCGGGGGAAAGCGCCAGACCTCGGCGCGCTCGTCCTGGCCGGCCTCGGTGACGAGCCGCTCGATGCCCGCGACGATCTCCTCGAACGCGCCGCTGCGGCCGTAGACGCCTGGCGCTTCGGACGGAAGCAGCAGGTGCGCCGCCACGAGCTCATCGTGGAACGCCTTCTGGTTCTCCGTATCTCCCACTGGTCCCCCTCAATCGTCCTTGTGGACGAGGAGAAGCGAAGCGTTGGTCTGGTGGATGCGGTCGTTGTTGATCATCAGCGTCGCCGAGTGGGCGTCGCGGAGCTGCCGGCCGAGCGAATATTTCCCTTCGTTTTTGTAGCCCGCAATCCCGCAGATCTGCAGCGCCTGCCCGACGATCTGCACGGCGAGCTGCGACGACGAGATTTTCAGGTTGTTCATCTTCAGGACGAAGCCCATGTCGGTGAGCGACTCGTTGTCGCTGCCCTGCATGCGCTCGTCCGACTCCTCGGCCACGTCAAAGACGTTGTTGCGCATGAGCTGCAGCGTGCTCGTCACCTCGGCGAGACGGAGCCCCGCGGGCGGCATGGTGCCCGGCTTCTGGCGCGCGGCGGCCCGCACGAAAGCGCGCGCGCGGGCCACGGCGTCGGTGGCGATGCCCAGCCACAGGCCCGACCAGAGGACGTGCGAGAAGGGGACCTGCGTCTGCGGCGCAATCTCGGCGAACGGCGTCGGCAGCACCTGCTCGAGCGAGCCCTGCGCCTCGACGAGCGCGGGCGGGCTCCGCGTGCCCCGCATGCCGAGCGTGTCCCAGGTCCCGACGTTCGAGAGCCGGTACGTCTCCTTCGGCAGGAAGACCATGACCTGATCTCCCGGCGCGGAATTCGCAGCACGCCGCGCGGTCAGGAGCAGCGCGTCGGCTTCGGAGCCGTACGAGATCGTGGTTGCGTCCTTGCGGAGCTTGAACCCGGCACCGTCGGTCTCGACGTGGCAGATGCTGCTGCGCAGGTCGCCCGACGTCCCCACTTCGGAGGTAACGGAGGCGATGAGAAGCTGCTCGGACGCGAGCTTGCCCAGGTAGCGTTCGAACCAGGGCTGCGGCAGCCCGTGGCGCACGAGGCTCGCCACCTGGATCTGGTGCATGGCGTAGACCATCGCCGAGTTCGCGCACTGCTGGCCGAGCACGAGGCACTGGCGGACGAGATCGGTGATCGAGCAGCCGTCGCCCCCCAGCTCGCGTGGAACGTAGCTGCTCAGGAGCCGCTCGTTGCGCAAGGCTTCGATGGATTCCGACGGGAAGCGCGCTTCGCGATCGACCGACGCTGCGTGCTTGCCTGCCACCGCAGCGACCCGCTGTGCGCGGAGCAGCGGAGCGTCAGCGAGTGAGAGCCCGGTCTTTGCGATCGAATCGTTCAAGGCAGCCTCGTTTCGGCGGTTGCTCGGAGTCAACGGCCTGCCGTCAGCTCTTCGATCGCTGCCCGGATCGAGCCGGCGCTGCTGAAGACGCGGGCGCGCAGCATGCGGTCGGGAAACTCGATGTCGAACTCGCCCTCGAGCGCCAGCATGACGTTGACGCTCGCGTGGGAGCTCATCCCGGCCCGGTACAGATCCGCGTCTTCGGCCAGACCGGAGGAGTCGACCGCAAGCCCTCCGTGCTCTTCAAGAATCTTCCTGATCCGATCGATCACAACGCTGCCCCCTGAGTTTCTGGACGCTGTTTCTACCACGCCGAAACTTGTGCGAGCCAGATCAGTTAAACTCCAGACCGCACGTGCGCACGCTCATCCTCGCAGCGGGACGTTTCGGGTCCCCACTCCAGCAGGAGATAGCCGCTGGCCGGGAACCCCGGCTGGATGTTTTCGAGCTGCGCGACGTGCTGGGCGCCGACGTCCTGGACCATGACAGCGTAGATGCGTCGCCGCTCGGCTCGGTGCGCGCGCTGCGCCGGACCGCCGGAGTCTCCGTTGCCCTGGCCTGGCTGGGCGCCCTCTCCGCGCCGCGCTACGACGCCGTCCTCACCACGGGCGAAGAGTTGGGCATTCCGTTGGCCGCGCTGCTCCTCGGCCGCCGCAAGCGCCCGGCGCATACGATGATCGCGCACACGCTCACGCCGTGGAAGAAGCAGATCTTCTTCCACGGACTGCGGGTGCAGTCGCGCATCGACCGCATCCTCTGCTACGCGAGCAGCGAGGAGCGCCACATCGTCGAGCGGCTGGGTGTTCCCCGGCACAAGGTCGTCCGCATCAATTACCAGGCCGACGAACGCTTCTTCCGGCCGATGCCCGAGGTCCCCGTCGAGCTGGATCTGATCTGCAGCGCCGGGCAGCTTCTGCGCGACTACGACTGCCTGATCGCGGCGACGCGCGACCTGCCGGTGCGCGTGCACATCGCGGCCGGGAGCCCGTGGATCTCCCGCGAGCTCGGCCCCAGCGCAGCGCTGCCGCCCGGCGTCGACTGGAGGCGGTACAACCGGTACGATCTGCGAGACCTGTATGCCCGGTCCGCGATCGCCGTCGTGCCAATCCTGCAGAACGATTACCAGACCGGCATTTCGACCATCCTCGAGATGATGGCGATGGGGAAGTGCGTGATCGCGACGCGGACGCGCGGGCAGACGGACACGATCATCGACGGGGTCAACGGGGTCTATGTGCCGCCGGGCGACCCGCAGGCCCTGCGCGCTGCGATCGAGCGGCTGCGCGGGGATCCGGAGCAGGCGCGGCGCATCGGAGAGGAGGCGCGGCGGTTCATCGAACGCGAGGCGGGGCTGGGTGTATTCGTCGAGCGGATCGTTGATACGATGCAACGCGCGCACCGCGATCTGTCGGGAG
Source organism: Deltaproteobacteria bacterium (assembly GCA_025358085.1). Lineage (GTDB taxonomy): Bacteria > Myxococcota > Myxococcia > Myxococcales > 40CM-4-68-19 > JANYKT01. The sequence continues at coordinate 3,055 of JANYKT010000116.1, forward strand.
AAGAGGCGCAATGAGCCGCGTGGCTTCGTTATTGACGTTGGCGGCTATCTCCACTGCTGCGGCCTGCGGCGAGCCTCGTGTTGCAGGCCCTGGGGAAGTCGGCGGCGGGCTGGATGCGGGCCCGTGGGAAAACGTCACTTCCAATCTCGCGGGCGAGCAGTCCGAGTGCGGCAACCTGTCCTGGCTGTCGGCGCGGCCCGATCGCGACGAGCTCATCGCGGGTATCGCGCGCCACGGGCTCTGGTCGCTGCCGCCGGGAAGCTCCGCCTGGGCTCAACTGGGAACGGGCGCCGGCTCGGCCTCGATCGTCAATCGACCCACCCAGGTCATCTACGACCCGTCGAACGCCGGCACGTTCTGGGAGGCGGGAATCTATAATTCCTTTGGCATCTACCGGACCACCGACGACGGCAGGACGTTCACCCAACTCGGGTTGGGTAGCGGCAGCGGAGGCGTCAATTGCTGTGACGAGGTCAGCATCGACCTGACCGATCCTGGGCGCCGTACCATGCTGGCCGGCAGTCACGAGAACAGCGGGCACTTGTTCCGTTCGCTGGACGCCGGGGCCAGCTGGGTCGACCTCGGCGCAAATCTTCCGGCCGGCAACGGCTACGCGAGCTTCCCTCTCGTTTTGTCCGCCAGGGTCTTTCTGCTCGGCACCTGGACCTCACCCGGCGCAGGCATTTTCCGATCGACCGATGGCGGGGCCAGCTGGACGAGAGTTTCGTCCGTTGCAGTCCGATCGCACCCTCTCGTCGCCTCGGACGGGTCACTGTTCTGGGTCGCCGATGCGAATGCGGGGGTCACCCGCAGCACTGACCAGGGAGCGACCTGGAGTCAGGCTGCGGTGGCCGGCCGTTTGCTGACCACCACGGCAGGGATCGCAGAGCTCCCGGACGGCAGGTTGGCCGGACCGGGCGTCGATGGTCATGTCCTCGTGTCCGGGGATCACGGCCAGACCTGGCAACCCATCAAGACCTTGTTGCCCATTCAGCCGACGGGGTTGCTCTACTCGCAGCGACAAAAGGCGTTCTACGCGTGGTACTGGACCTGCAACCTGAACGGCGATCCGGTGCCGGCCGATGCGATCCAGAGGCTTGCTTTCCCTTGATTCGCGCCCGGCAACCGACGGCTAAATTTGTTCTGCCAGGTGGGTCAAGATGAATGGCGTGGCGCCCGACGCGCCGAGCCGGACCACGCCGGGCGGCCGGTAACACGTTTGAGAAGGGGGAATGCACAATGCCTCGTATCCTGATCGTTTCGCTCGCCTTCGCGACGCTTGTGGCGTGCGGATCTTCCTCGAGCGGCCGGGAATTGCCGGATGGCGGTCCGCCCGATTCGGGCACGCTGCCCTCTCTCCAGGTTTCGCCGATGCCCCTCTTGAGCTTCGGAGTTCCCGCCTTTTCCTCGAGCGATCAGAACTCCTCGACGGGCGCTTCCAGGGCCAACGGTACCGATCCTGCGCAAGCCTGGGTTTCAGCGTCGATGCCGGCCTCCCTCGCTTACGATCTGTCGGGCGTCCCCGCCGACCGCCGGCAGAAAGTCCTCGCTGCCTGGTACGCGCTCCATGTGCCGGACTACATTCCAGCGAACGGGCTTCAGCCGGGTGAATCTGCTCCGATCGATTACACGCTCGAGGTCAACGCTGCACCGGGGGGAGGGAGCCCTCCGGCCAGCGGCTGGAGCCAGGTCGCCTCGGTGACCGGAAACGCGCGGAGCGGCGCCATGCTCCCCTTCATGATGAGCGGAGCGAACTGGCTGCGGATGAGCTTCACGCGCAGCAGCGATACGAATTTCGTCGGCGTGAACCTCGATCTCTATTCCACCGCTGGCGGTGCAGGCGACACCTGGATGTTCCTGGGAGACTCGATCACGCACATCTCGATGCCTCGCGCGTTCAGCGATCTCCCCTCACTTGTTCACGCGCTCAAGCCCGACCACTGGCCCGCTGTAATCGAGGCGGCCATCGGCGGAACGCGCACGGTGGACGCGGTGAGCGCGTTCGACAACACCCTGCGCGATTTTCCCGGAAACTTCGTCGTCCTCGCCTATGGCACCAACGATGATCCTGCCAACTTCCAGCTGGAAACCCTGGTGCAGAAGGTCATCGCCTTGGGCAAGACCCCGGTGGTCCCACACATGCCGTGGAGCGATCGCGCGGACATCCAGGCCAAGGGGCCGACCATGAATGGAATCATCGACGGCCTCTACGTTAAATATCCGCAGATCCTGCGCGGGCCGGACCTGTGGACGTTCTTCAAGGAGAACCCCAGCTACATCCCCTCCGGGGACATTCATCCGAACGACGCGGGCCGCGAAGCGCTGCGGCACCAGTGGGCGTCCTTGATGGCCAGTGCCTACAAGTGAATCAGGCTGCGGCGGCCGCTGGAACTGGTGGCGGTTGCGCCTGGCCTAGCCGCCTTCGCAATCGCGCGGCGGGCACTTCGATGAAGCGCTGGAGGATCTCCGCGAGCGCAATGGCGACGAGAAGCCCGATGGCGCCGCGCGCGGGAGGGAAGAGATGCGGGGCGCGCTGCTCGAGCACGTAGAGCACGACGTGATGAACGAGATAGAGGGAATAGCTCCGGACCCCGATGCGCCGGGGAAGCGGCCGGTTCAACCAGCGGAACGGCCACCAGCCCGGATCGCGCATGGCGACGATGAAGATTGGGGTCAGCGCTACCCCTTGCATCGTGTAGCGGATCGTTTCCCTGAACCAATCGGCGCGATAGAGGAACGAGACGGCCAGCAGGACGACACCGGCAGGCAGCAACACGCGACGCAGCAGGCGCGACGCCGGGCCGGGCCGGTCGAGCATCGGATTGGCGCCCAGAGCGAGCGCGCACCCGAACAGGATGGAATCGACGCGCGTGTCGGAAGCGAGGTACGTTCGATCGCTGTCCGCGTGCAGGATCAGCACGAGCGCGAGGCGCCAGAGGCAGACCGCCAGGGTGAGGACCAGCAGCACCAACGCCTGCGAGCGCTCGCGCTGTGGAAGTCGTCGTTGAAGTAAGATGAAGAGCGCGGGGAACAGCAGGTAAAAATGCTCCTCGACGGCGAGAGACCAGTAGACGGCCGTTCCCGGAGGCTGGCCGCTCGCCCCGTGAAAGACGTTCCAGTAATTGGAGAAATGAAAGACCAGGGCGAACATCGGGCGCGCCTGCAGCGTCCCGCGCAACAGGCCGCAGGCCACCAGCAGCGCGCTTGCGGCCAGGACTGTATAGAACGGTGGGAAGATGCGAAGGACGCGCCGCAGATAGAAGTCGCCGAGACGAACCGTGCCGCTCGCGGCCTGTTCCATCCGCAACAAGGTCGTGATCAGGAACCCGCTCAGGAAGAAAAACACGGTGACGCCGAAGCCGCCGGGGATGAACCCGCCGTAGCCTGCGTGGGCAACGAAGACGATCAGGAACGAGACCGCCCGGATCCCGTCGAGGCTGGGGATGTGAAATCCGCCCCGTGGAGCGGAAGCTGCCGGGGCTGGATGCGATTGCGACAGAGAATCCTCGGGTCTGGCGATCCGGGCAGTATCGCCAGCGGGCCACGGCGAAGGCAATGCGTTTAGCGAGTTCGCGCAGCCGTACTGCAAAGGTCTTCGAGCGCGCGCGTACAGGCCTCCCATCCGTACGCCGCCTCCACACGCTTCCTCGCTCGAAGTCCGAGGGCCGCCGCCTCGGCGGGCTGGCTCAGGAGCCGGACCACCGCCTGTGCGAAGTCTGCCGGAGCGTCGGCGATCAGCAGGTCCCGCTCGGTCGTCACGTCGAGCCCTTCTGCGCCGATGCTGGTGGCGACCACAGGCCGTGCAAGCGCCATGGCCTCGATGACCTTGAGCCGTGTCCCTCCGCCGATCCGGAGCGGCGCGATCGCCACCGCGGCACGACCCACCTCCGCCACCACGTCGGGCACGAAGCCCGCGATGGTCACGCCGGGAGGCGCGGCGATGTCGGGGGGCGGCGGCGGTCCCACGACGCGAAGGCGCGCCGTGGGCCGGGCGGCCAGGACGCGCGGCCAGATCTCGCCGAGGAAGAAGCGCAGGGCGTCCGTGTTGGGAAAGTAATTGTGCGCGCCGAAGAAGACTACGGTGTCCGGGTCGGGGGGGGCGGTGGGCGGCGCGAACTCCTCGAGATCGACGCCGTTCGGCACCACCGCACAGAGCTTCCCGGGAACCTCGGCGTGGACCAGGGATTGGTCGCGGGACGAGGTGACGGAGACGCCGGCCGCTCCGCGCCAGGCCGCGACCTCCTCGCGCTTCAGCTTGCGCCAGTTTGCTTCGGCAAAAATCCGTCTCACGCCGTCCGCGCTGTTCGCGACGCGCCGCTGCAGGTCGAACTCGATGTTGTGCTCATCGAGCACCACCGGGGGCAAAATCTCCCGCGGAACGCCGCGCAGGTTGGACGTCATCTGCACGAACTCGACCAGCAGCACGTCCCAGCGTTGCGCCGCGAGCTTCTCTCGGAGCTTTCCGACGAGCGGCTCGCTGCGATGCGAGATCAGATCCCAGCTGCGCGGGCGGAGCAGGGTGCCCAACTGGGCGAGGCGCTTGCGCCCTCCGACGAGCCCGAAAGGCGGCTGCGGAAAGACGCTGACGTCCGGACACCAGGCGCGGGTCGCCGCGGTCCACGCGCCAAGGTCGTCGAGCGGGTTGTGCAGCGCCAAAAGCGACAGCTCATGATCGCGCGCGAGCTGTTTCAGGATGCCCTGCAGTCGCCGCTGTCCGCCAAAGGTCGGCGGGCTCGGCAGATAAGGGACCAGCGCCAGGATTTTCATCGGGAGGGCTTGAACTCGAGGACGGCCAACGACCAGGGGCGAAGGCGGAACCGGGAGGCAGGGCCCTGGAACTGTGAGGGCAGGAGGCCTTCCGCATCGGACAGGACCCAGGCTCCGGCCGGGGCGACGGCCCCGCACCCGGCCGTCTCCAATCCCAGGTCGAGGGCGGTCTCCGGATCGCGGTTCAAGGCGATGACCACCAGCTTCCCGTCGGGCGCCCGCGACGCGAACACCGACGCGAGCGCGTCGGAGCCGCCGCGGACCTCGATCGATTCGCTCCCGAAGGTGGCGCCCTTGCCGTCGTAGTTGCGGAATGCGCGAAACGCCCAGGCGGCCAGCGATCCCTTCTCGGGCCAGGGAAAGTAAAAAGCCGCGTCGATGCCGAGGGTGCCGAAGTGGCCCAGCGCCTCGGCCAGCGCCAGCCCCCCGCTGATGTGCTTCTCCGCGCCGAAGTTGTACTCGCCGATCACAACGCCGAGCCCGGGGTATTCAGCGTCGATGGTCTTCCGGATTCGCGGAATCAGCATCACGGTGTCGTCGATCCAGGATTCGTCCCGGTAGGCCGGATCCCACAGCGAGCGCACCGCGCGCATCCTCCGCATCGCGGTGTCGCGATCGACGGCGCCATCGTGTCCCATACCGATGTTGGTACCTTGCGAATAATAATGGACGTCGACGTAATCCACCGTTCGCGATCCGCTCTTTGCGTCGTGCTCGCGCAGCCGCGCTAGCCACCACGGGAGCAGCGCTGCACCCGCGTGGCGGAGGCGCGACAGGGGTACGCCGGCAGGTCGCGCCTCTCCGGTATCGAAGAGCGATGGGTATCCCCAACCGGTAAACCCGGCGATTCGCGCCCGGGGATCTGCGCGGCGAATGGCTGCCGAGGTCTCCAGCGTGCGCTCCAGGAGCTCCTCATAAGTGACGGGTTGGGGGTGGACGTCGCGATGGGTCGAATTCCAGAGCGTAGGCTCGTTGTCGAGCATGTACATCGCCAGCGCCTCCTGGCCGGTGGCACGCAGCTCGCGTACCCATGGCTCGTTCGACGCCGGGCCTGCGGCGACGCTGGTCTGCTCGGGTCCGCGGGGAGCCAGGAGCGCGCCATCCCGCCCGACCCCGTCGCCGCAGTCGTTGCGGTACGGGTCCACCTTCCTCTGCGGCGGATAGAAGTCGGTGGAAAAGGCGCAGGATCGGTCGTCCTTCGCGATCCAGCCGATCATCGGAAGCGTGAACGCGATCTGCCGATGGTCCGCCTTCGCGTGTTCGACAAACGACCGCCAGCCCCCGCTCGGCTTGTCGCTGGACACGTTGCGAAAAAACCAGTCTGCGCCTGTGTTCCACGTCCCCAGTTTCCAGTTGTAACGGGTGCTCGTGTTGCCTCCCCAACGGAGGGCAGTGGCGCCGAGCTCGCTCGCCAATTGCGGGTCTCCCTGGGCGACGCCATAAATGAGGGGATTGATCGGGTGCGAGTGCTGGCAGTCCAGCACCGCGCCGAGCTTCCGCACCGGACCCAGCGAGGAATGCCTGACGGTGAATTCGGGCGGCTCGCGCAGCGCGAAGCCTACCGAGGAGATCTCGACCTGGTGCTCGCCAACTGCGGACGCCGCTCGCAGGGTGAGCCGATCGAACGGCTCGAGCGCCGGATTGAGCGAGTCCATCGAAATCCAGATCTCGGTCCAGCCGTCGGGCTGCTCCACGCGCGAGGCCTTGCCGGGGCGAACCCTGGGGAAGGCGTGGGCTGCCCGGGAATCGAGGGAGATCTCGAGAAAGTCTCCGTAAGCGGCGGGTGCGCGCAGCCGCAGAACGAGGCCGCCGAAGCCCGGTTTCACCGCGGCGTGGCCGAAGATCCAGCCGGCTGCTGCGGAGAAGTCGACGCGCGCTGGCTGGCCCGGGCTCAGCGTGTGCTTCGCCCAGCCCAGGTCCTTCCATCCGGCAGCGACCTGGCCGTCCTCGAGGACCGGCAGGTCCGATCGGAGTGGTGGGGACGCCGGCCCGCCCTCGGCTCTTCCAAGCCCTGAGTACGCGCCCAGGGCAAGTAGCCAGAGGACGGCCGCCGCGACGGGTCCGGGCCGCAGCCTGTCTGCGACTCCGGAAAAGGATGGAGCGGCCATCGGTCTACCGCCGGTCCATGACTGTGCACCCGACGAAGTGATTGCGGCCAATCTGCTCGAGGGTGCGCGAAGCGTCGTCGAGCCGGGTATCGCCGTATTCGACGCAGAGCAGCGCCGCGTCGCAGGCGAGGGCGATCGCCGTACCCAGCGGGTTGGTCGTGATCGGCTCGATTACGATGAGCCGGCCGGGGACCCCGGGCCGGGGCGGCGCCTGCAGGGAAGACAGCAGGTCGGAGAGCTCGCTCAAGCCCATCCCCTCGGTAGAGATGATCTGTAGCGCGCTCCCGCGGTGCATCTGCCCGATGGTGGCGAGGGCCTTGGCGAGCGAGAGGACCGAATCCGCGCGCTGGGTCGGCACCAGGGCGAGCGTCTGCCAGGGGCGCCGCAAGGTCGCGAACCAGAGCTCCTGCAGCTCCCGCGACGGCAGGCCGGTCAGCTCCGCGCGGGAAGCGGGCCTCACCAGCGAGGTGACGGGTGCAGTCTTGGTGCCGCCGTTTCTCACTTCTGTCGTTCCCCCTGGCGCTGCGTTCGCACCCAGATGCCGCTGCCGCCCTGTTTGCCGCGGACCGCAAGGGTAGCCTTCCAGATGACGTATAGGGGGGAAACGGCAAGGTCAAGAAGGCCGCGCAGGCCGGTTCCCGAAAGGGACCAGCCCCGCAGGACGTACAGGAACAGCGCGGCGGCGCAGGCCGAGTACAGCGTCGCTGCCGCGATCCAGTGCCCCGCCCGGCCGGACACCACCAGCGACACCACCAGGCCCAGCGCCACCGTCACGGCGATCTTCGCGAGCGGCGGGACCAGCACGTCGAATGCGAGATCGAGGAGGACCGGATCCTTCCGGCGGAGCGCGCCCGCGAGGAGCCTTGGGCCGTGGAGCCGCGCCATCTGCCGCCGCCCGCCTTCCCAGCGCAGTCGCTGCGACTTGCTCGCACTTCCGCCGGGGACCATCTCGCCCCAGACGTGGGCCTCTCCGGCGTACTGGATCCGGTGTCCCGCTTCGCCGATCTGGATGCCGAACTCGAGATCCTCGACGAGGGAGAACGCCCGATGCGGCACCTGCTCAAGCAGCGACCGGCTGAAGCACATGCCATTGCCGCGCAGGCCGCAAGAGAGCTCGAGCCGCTCGCGGCCTCGCGAACGCAAGACGTGGAACGCACCCAGCGCGATGGCGATGAGCCGCGTGCGCCACGATTCGTGCGGGTTCCGCACGCCGTAGTCCGCTTGGACGGCGAGGGCGCCAGCCTCGAGTCGCGCAGCAAAAGCGGAGAGAAGGTTGGCGGAGACGAGCGTGTCCGCGTCGACAACCACCAAGGCGTCGGCGTTGCCTTGCAACGAATGCTCGAAAGCGGCTTCCAGCGCGAACCCTTTTCCGCGCTTCTCCAGATCGACGCGCTCGAGCACTTCGGCGCCTGCGGCCCGCGCGCGCGCGCCCGTCGCATCCTGGCAGTTGTCGGCCACGACCAGCACGCGAACCAGATTCCGCGGCCAGTCGACGGCGCGTAGGCTCGCGACGGTAGCCGCGATGCCGCGCTCCTCGTTGTGCGCGGGGACGATGAGGTCGAAGCGAAGACGGCGTTCGAGCGCGGCCGGGGCCTGCGCCCGCGCCGAAGCGAGCGTCAGGATCAGGAGATAGAGGCATGCGAGCCCGACCGGCAGACCGCACACAAGGAGCGCCACGGTGAGGATCGTCAAGTGGCCCAACCCGATTCGGATGACCCTTTCGCCTCCGCCGCGCGCACGCGCGCCAGCTTGCGGAGCGAGGTTTCCCTCGGCACCCAGCGCCACGCGCCCGATTCGATCGAGAGCTTTCCGGCCATCAACATCGCCGGCGCGAGCGTGAAAGTCGTCAACCATTCGCTGACGCCGATGTCGCCGTAGGACTGATTCAGATGGAGATAGACGAGCACGATCGACATCAGCGCCGCTGTTCGCACTGCGGGATCCGCCGACCAATGGTAGGTGCGCGCCGCCAGAAACACCGTGGTCAGCAGCATGGCAAAGACCCCTGCGAACCCCAGCGGACCTGCGAATGGGAAGAACGCGACCAGGCTGTTGTGCGGGATGTATTTGAAGCGCGGATATGCTTGGGAAACGTCGGGCAGCAGGATCTTCTCGACGTATTCATGCCCGAAGCCGACCCCCCAGAAGGGATGCGCCGAGATGTTGAGCACCAGGTTCATGTTTTCCAGGTCGCGCCAAAGGGTCGATCCGTCGCTCTTCGAATCCAGGACGGAACGGATGGTGGTGACCGGACGGAAGATCGTCGAGTACGGAGAGTTCCACCCGGCGGCCAGGTAAAGCGCCGCGATGGGCAGGGAGATCAGGGCCACGCGCACGATGCGACGCTTCAGGGGCGTCCAGGTGCTGAGCGAGCCAGCGACGATCAGCCCGCCCACCAGCGCGACCCACACCAGGCGGCGGTGATTGAACACCATGCCCAGCAGGATGACTCCGGCGGCGACGAAGCGCGACCAGTGAAAGGCGCCGCGCACGCGCTCATTCATCATCACCACCAGCAGGAGAATGGCGGCTGCGAAAAGTCTCGAATCGGCGTGGGTCGTCGAACACGCGAGGCGGCTGCCATCGGGGAAGCGGACAGTGTAATAGATATAGACGGCGAGCAGCGCGCGGTACATCGCCGAGCCCACAAGCACGAGTCCGAGGGTCCGGAGATCGCGCGATCCGCGATAGGCGCCGTGCATGAGGATCATCAGGAGGACGGAGTAGACGAGACGCTGGATCTGCGCCAGCGACTCGAAAAACTGGCCGCCGTTCGCCAATCCCCACGCCCAGAGCACGACCATGCTCACCATTGAGATGGCCGCGCCGATGACCATTGGTCGCGCGAGCGGGATGGTGCCCCGGGTGTCGATCTCGACCCCCTTCGCGCGGCGCACCCAGTGAACGATGAGGAGATACACGAGCAGGATATCGAACCCGGTGAACTTCAGCGCCGCGACGTGTGTCACCAGGTTCAGGTTCCCGAGCAGAGCCTTGCCGATGATGCAGAACGGCGTAGTCCATTGGTAGACCGCGAATGCCTCGTAGGGCGCCTCCATGGTGACGCCGAGGATCAGCAGCGCGGTGACAGACCAGCGCAGCGGGATGACCCACACCAGCGCGAGCGCTCCGAGAGCGAGCATCAGTCCGAGGCAGGCCGCGATGTCTCCGCCCGTCACGAAATCCGCTACCAGTGCGACGACGCCCAGGCCAACGACGGTCGCTAGCGCGGCGCGGTCCACCCCGCGTGCGCGGGGCCTTTCAGGGCCAGCGGCCGGATTCGTCACGGCAGTGTGATTTCGGCAAGCACCTGCATTCCGAGGAGCCGCTCCACCTGCCAGCGCTGGTAGATCCGGCGCGAGCGCAGGTCCGTGATCACCGCGGCGCTGATCCCGAGGAGCACGCCGATGAGGCCGGCCGCGGTCAGCACCAGCGCGGGCTTCGGCTTGGTCGCGGTCAGCGGCACCGTCGCCGGGCGAAGGACGCTGTAGCGATACCGGAAGGCCGCGCGCTGCGTCTCGCGCTCCAACTCGACCGCGTCGATGCGCTCGATGAGCGTGGAGTAACGGCCCAGTTCGTACCGCAGCTCGCTCTTTGCTTGTTCGATCTCGGGCTGTTCGATCTCGTCGGTGGGGTTCTGCGTGAGGCGCAGCGCCTCCGCCGGGATGCCCGTGTTGCGGTTGCTGGCCGTGCGGGCGTCGAAGGCGGGTCCACCGAGAGCCTGGTATTCCTTCTCCAGCTTTCGATATTCCTCGCGCAGCGCGACGAGTTGTACCGGCTCCGAGGTCTGCTGCTGCCGGATCGTCTCCCGCAGGTCGATCACCTCAGGGTGGAACTCGGAGTAGGTCTGCTGCAGGCTAGCCATCTTCGACTCAAGCTCGGCGACGTGCCGTCGCCGGAACTCCTCGAGCTCCTGGATCGCCTGCTGCTTGGCCTGCAGCGAGTCGCGCAGCCGCTGCAGCTCCGGATTCATCGGCGGTGGGCGATGCACGACGGGCCGCGGAGCCTGCGCCGCGGCGGTCTTCGTTTTGACCGGGCCCCGCAGCGTCAACACCTTTTCGACCGACGCGCTCACCTTTTCCTTCTCTCCCTCGGCTCGGCTCTCGAGCAGGCCGATGGCCTCGGAGACCGCGGAGACCTCCTTGAACTGCCGCGCTTCGAGGAAATTTTCGTAGGCCGCGACTGTGAGCCGGTAGGCGGTCACGGCATCCCACCAATCGACCGAGATGGTCACCGTCTCGTCCGCGGTGGCGACCTCCAGCTGCTTTTCGAGGGTCCCGACGAGCATGTCCTCCTTGTCCTCCGCGGTCATGGGCTTGCGCACGAGGCGCACGATCTTGTCCTTGAGCGACTGGATCGGGGCCCGGTTCGCGTCCCAGGTCTCGGCGAGATTCGTCTTGCGCACCAGCGAAACGAGGTTGTCGGTGCGGAGCACCAGATCGCTGGCGGCCCGCGTGGGAGTGTCGAAGTCCCACGAGCGGTCGAGCCCGGCGAGCGTGCTGATCACCTGGTTCCGCTGCGCCTGGATCTTGATCTCCGCGTGATACAGCCGGGGCATCACGATAAGGCCCAGCCAGCCGAACAGCAGCATCCCCACGGCCACCTCCGCCGTCAGCGCGCGGTGGCGGCGTATGGCGCCAGCGACGAAGCCGCTGTAGTCGCGCAGCTTGGTGTAGTCGAAAAGGTCGGACTCCGCGCCCTCGATTTCCTGAGGAGGAAGCGGAACCGGAGATCGGTCGCCACTCATCGTGATTTCCCCCTGCGGCTAGATCAACTTGAAATAGAAGTACTTGAGAGCGAGAACGTAGCAGAAGCAGAATACCACGTAGAAGAGCAGCGACCGCTTGAAGCCGCGCGATGGATTCGGATCGCGCGCCATCCGGACAGGGATGACGATCGCCATGATGATCGCCGAGAGAAGGAGCAGCTTGGCCATGGGTTAAAGGCTACCTTCGCGCCACGCCGGGGAAGGTCCCCGTGAAGCCAGCCAGGACCGTCCATTGATGGACCGGATCCTCAGTGGGCCCGAGCAGGCGGGTGGGAGAGACGAGCGCGAGGCGGGTCCCGAGGTGAACGCTGGCGCTGGGCGAGAGCCGGTGCATGAGGGACGCATCCGCACCCGCTCCCCACGCGCCCGCGAGCGTGCCTCCAAGGATTCGATCACCTGATCCCGAGGCCGTGAGGGTCCAGTCCGGAACCGGCGACCAGGTCGCGGACAGGCGCGTCAGCCCGCGGAGATAGGTGACTCCTGAAAAAGGATCGAGAGCCGGCTGGACGTTGCCGTCTGCCGCGAAGCCGAGGTGCTGCGATCGGACCGGAATGTCCCATCCCAGGGATGCCTGCGCGGTAGGGGCCAGCAGCAGGTCGCCGGGATTCGCGAGGAGTCCGTTGGCTGCGGTAGCTGCCCCGTTGTACACGAGGGTCAACCCGACACCCGCCGTCGCCCGCACGTCCGGATCGAGGCTGCGCGCCCACCTCACCATGACATCGACGGCCCGCGACTGCAGGTCGGCGCCGGTCACCGACGAACGTCCGGTCGCCGTGAGCGCGACGCTGTTCAGCCGATCGAAGATGTACGTTGCGTTGACGCCCAGGGTGGCCGAGCGCTGGAGGGGCAGCGTCGCGCGGCCGAAGCTTCCCTGGCCCCCTCCCACGGTGAAGGTCGCGCGCGCGTCCGCGACCAGCAGCCGCGAGAAATGCTCCAGCACAGACGCCGTCGTGCTGGACGACAAAGTCGAGATGAAGCGGCGTCTGGGCAACCGGTCGAGTCCGGGCTGTCCAGCCTGGGGCGGAGGAGGCGCAGTTCCCGCCAGCCCCGGTGCCAGGCCTTGCCCGAGCAGCGAGAAGTCCTGCTCGCCAAAGAGGAAGGTCTCGCTGAGCGAATAGCGCTGGGTTCCCTCGCGCAGGTCGAAGCTCGCGGTCGTTCCTTGAAAGTAGTTCACCTGCGAAACGCCGGAACCGTGCGGGCTGGAGAGCGCGAGGCGGGGAGCGTAGCTGAGGGCGAACGAGCCGTCCCCAATCGTGTCGGAGATCGACAAGAGCCCGCCGAGGACGCCGCTTCCATACGCGGACGGCGACTGCACGTCGTTGCCGAGGGTGCTGTCCGCCGTGAGCGAGGTGGTGAGGATCGGCGCGCCCAGCGCAGCAATCGCTATGAGCACGCCAGCCACGCTCTACTCCACCACGACGGAGTCGCCGGACTGCAGGGCGAACGCGGTCGCGTGCTCGTCGCCCCGCGTGAGGGCATCCCAGGTGAAGCGGATGCGCTGGATCGGCGCTGCGCGGCGGAGTACGAAGATGCGGTCCCGGTGCGCGTATTCAGTCACGCCCCCGGCGGCGAGCAGCGCCTTCAGGACGCCGGCGCCGCGCTCGATCGTGACGATGCCCGGCTTGAGGACCTCGCCACCTACCGGTACGGTCAGCGGCTGGACCTCCTCGACCGCGACGCTGACCACCGGCAGCTTGAGGAACTCCTTGAAGCGGGTTTCCAGCTGCTGGCCGAGCGTGGTCGGGTTGTAGCCGGCGGCCTCCACGTCGTTCAGCAGCGGCAGGGTGATGCGGCCGTCCTCGCGGACGCGCGCCTTCGTCGTGAGAGCGTCCTGGTTATAGACGCGAACGAGAAGCTGGTCGCCGGGGCTGATGACAAACCCGCGCTCGGACGCATGGGGCATCGGGTAGTCATTGACCCAGACGAACTTGCCCACGTCGGCACAGGCCGACACGGCGAGTGCGGCTGCAAGGAACATTGGTGAAAGTCTCAAGGCAGTCCCGGGGTCGTAAGGAGTGGTCGGGCTTCTCACTTATCTAACTGGCTCGTGCAGGGGATCAGCCTTTCGTCCCAGCTGGGTGCTGGCTGGTTCGACGAAAACCCCAGGTTATCGAAGACGCGGCGAGTCGCCGTCAGCTGGTGGTCCTTCAGGAACGGATACGACTGCTGATTGCGCACGACCGCCTCGTCGACCTGTGAATGATAGAGCACATCGCCGAAGGTGACCGTGGCCGGACCCGCCGCCGGCGCGGCCGGAAGATTGGCGCAGCCAAACGGGGAGCCGTCGTAGAGCAGATAGGCCCGTTGGCGCGAAACATACAGGTCGAGTCTGCCCAGCCGCATGGGGGATCCTCGCTCGGAGGCCATGGGGGTGGGGGGCCACTTCTCCTGCGAGACCTGGTTGGGCTGGAGGTGAAAGTGCGGGCACTGGCTGTTCGTGTCCCAGGTGCTGTGGTCGCAAAGCTGGAGCTCGACATCCCAGGGCCAGCCGGCGCGCGTCTGCGCGATGACGGTCACGCCCTGGGGCAGGTTGTCCTGCACCGGCGAGGGTTGATCGCTGATCATCAGCTGCGGGTACCTGCGGCCGGTCGCCCAGAGCTCGGTCATCATCGTCGCGTGCACGAAGCTGTCGCTCTTCATGGTGGCGGTCGTCTTGGGGGTGAGCCGGAACTTGCCGGTGGTGTCCGAGGCGGCATCCGCGTAGGTGGCCCACAGCTCTCCATTCACCACGCCGAGTCCGTAGGTATTGGTCGAGATGGTATAGAACTGGGCGGTATATCCGGCCGATTCGAGAAACGGATTCCAGCCGCCGTGCTCTGGCGGCGTGCCGACCAGGTTGAAGGCGAGCGAATTCTCCTGGGGCCCGAAGGTATCCTGCCAATCCATCGGGGCGCGCGGGGCAGGCGCGACCTTCACGAAGCTTCGTGCAACGGCGCGAGGCTTGTTGCTGGAGTCGTGCTGGCCGTTCACGAATACCTCTCCGCTCGAAGAGGCAGCGCGAACGTCGCCGAGGGTTACGAAAGGCATGGCGAAGTCGAAGGCCGGTCGCGATTGCGCGGAGAGGTGGCCCTGGAAAGGACAACCGTTGTCCAGCGCCTCGACGACGAGGGTCGTCTCCTGCGTGAGGCCGGCCCATTGCACCTCGAAGACGGGCTGGTTCCCCTGCGTGGAGAGGCGCTCATACCAGCCGTCCCCGGCGGCCAGTTCGTCGTGATTCCCCTGCCCGTTGAAGCAGCGGCCGACATAGTGCACGCGCACCAGCGGCTGGGTGCCTTCGGCTGGCGCAGCCAGCGCGGTGAAAGCATCTACCGGCGCGTTCGCGGCGCGTGCCTGCCCCTCGGCGCCAGCCTTGACGAAGTAAAGGCGGTGCAAGCTGGTGTTCTCCATCGTGGTCGCCGTCTGAATCTGCACGTCGCCCGCGGCCGGGGCGTAGAAAGCCACCCCATCGTCGCGCCAGCCGGCCGCGACGAGCGACTGCCGCTCGGAGTCCGACGTTGTGTACGTCTTCGAGCGCGACGCGCCCCATATCCAGGTGCCGCACATGTTGTCGGCTCCCGGGCTGGGATCGCCCAGGGCATAGACAGGCAGGCGCCCTGCTCCAGGTTCGACATAGACGTACCCCAGGTGCGAGTCCGCCTGCGCGCGCCGGAAGCCGTCGACCACTGCTGCGACCGCGGTATAGGTCCAGCCGAGGTCCGTTCCTTGGGGCGGATCGAGTTGGGCTTTGACGGCGAATCGGTCGCCCGCACAGCGATAGGTTGCGTTGTGGAGCGTCACGAACCCCGAGCCATCCACGGAGATATCGGCGGCCGCCGGCAGCGGATAGATGCGGTAGTCTTTTGCGCCGGCGATGGGCTGAAAGGTGACGGCAACCCGGTCGTCGTCGACGACGGCATCGACCCGCTGCAGCTTCGCAACCAGAGGAACGCCGGGGCCAGCCGGGGGCTGGGGAAAAGTGCCGTCGACCTGCCCGATCACGCCCGGGTGCCCGCTCGATTTTCCGCAGGCAGCGGCCATCAACAAGGCAGCAGCGATTCGCTTCGGAAGCGTTCTCATGACCCTGTTTCCCCCTGTCCAGATTTCAAGGCGCATGCTGCAGATCGACCGACGGGCCGGACCCATCGAGCGCGTGCAGGAAGGCGACGAGATCGCTCCGCTCCTGTGCAACCAGGCCCAGTGAATGCAACTCGTTTTGCCCCGGGTATCCGCCCAAGTGTCCGCCGGCGTCGAAAAACGCGACGACCTCCTCGAGTGAATCGATCTGCGCCGTGTGCATGAACGACGGTCGCCGCGCGACACAGCGTAGCTTCGGGGTGCGGAAGGCCCCCAGCGTCTGCTGGACCGCCGCTGTCTCGAGCCGGCCGTCGTTCCCGTCGCTGAAGCGGCCGCGGCTGTTTAAGGGATCCGCCAGGAGGGCTGCAATGCCAATGGATGCTCCCGGGTCGTTCTGGTCATTCACGATGACCGACACTGTCACGGCGTGCAGTCCGACATTGTGGAATTTTTCGTCGGAGAGAAACGGTCCGGAGTGGCACGAAGTGCAGTTCGCCTTGCCCGTGAACAAGGCCGCGCCCCGCTGCTCGGCCGCTGACATCGCTGAGTCGTCGCCGTGAACGAAGGCATCCATGCGCGATTGGCCGCAGGACAGCTTGCGCAGGTAGGCGCCGACGGCCTTGCCCGCATTGACCACCGCCTGTGTCACGGCGACCTGATCGGGGCCTGAGAGCCCGTCGTACTCCGCGTGATCTCCGGGCCGCCCGTGACAGGTGGAAGGCTGGTTGGGCATGGGGAACGTGCACCCCGCCCGATCCGCCGAGAGCTGGGGAAAGCGTGTGTTGTCGTCGAAGGCCGGCATGAGCCCGAAGAGGAGCTCATACTCGCCGCGGTAGGTCGAGCGCAGTTGCTCCGCGAGGAACAAACGCGAGGAGTTCATCTCGTCGGTGTTTTCGAGCGGGCTGAAGAGCTGGCTCCATGTCGAGTCGCGCCGGCCGTCCCATCCAAGCAATTTCGAGTGCGCCACATCGAGCAACGAAGGCGTGCGACGAAGGGTCCACCCTGCGGCCAGAGACGCCTGCGCCGGGCCGCCCGACCCGCCCATGCTTCGGTTGTCGAGGAAGCCGGCTGTGCCCACGTGGCAGCCTGCGCACGAAACGCGGCCGGTTTGGCGCATGACGCCGAGCGTGTGGATGCTTCCGTCGTTGTCGCCCTCGATGAGCACGCCCGAAAAGCCCGGGTCGAAGAAGAGCTTCTGGCCCAGGGCGGCCGCGTGCGGGTCGTCAGCAAAACGATTCGTCACGTCGGGCGGCGCGGGCGGCAGAGTTTCCGGAGACAGAGGCGAAAGGAGCGCGCGAAGCTCCGCCGGGTCCGGCTTGGCGGGCGGCGAAGCCGGGCGCCCGCAGGCGAGGATTCCCATGGCCGCGAGCGCCAAGCGCAAGGGCAAAACACCCAGCTTCATTGCCCCTCCCTAGATGAGAGCCTATCAAAGAACGCCCTTGCCGGCCATTGGAGTGCCAGCGGCCAACCGACAGGTTCGGGGCTGCATTCCCTCAATGGCTTGAGACGGAACGGTAGCCCGGGCCGGCGCGCTCTCATGTTATGGGACCCTGATGCGAAGCCCCGAGGAGCGGCCCTCGCTGACCAACCACCACCTGTCTTCCAGCTTCAGGCGCGCCGGCGAGGTCATCCTGGGGGAAGTCCGGCACCTGCAGCCCCGGGTCCTGCTCGTTCAGCTGCTGGTGGGGGTCCTGCCGCGCCTCTCGTTTGCGCGCTTTCGCGCCGCGGTGTACCGGCTCACGGGTGCCAGCATTGGGACAGGGACCCTGATCATGGGACGCATCGAGCTGAGCGGAGAGGCCGGAGCTGCGCGGCTGCTGCGCGTCGGAGCGCGCTGCTTCATCAATTCGCCCTGTTTTTTCGATCTCAATGCAAGCATTACACTGGGAGACGACGTCTCGCTCGGGCACCACGTGGTGCTCGTGACCTCGTCCCACCTGATCGGCGCGCCCGACCGCCGCGCCGGCCTCCTGACCCGTGCCCCCATCTTCATCGGGGATGGCGCGTGGCTCGGAGCGCGCTCGACGGTGTTGCCCGGCGTGACAATCGGCAAGGGCGCGATCGTCGCGGCGGGCTCGGTTGTCCGGACGGACGTCGCGGACAATGCGTTGGTCGGCGGCGTGCCGGCCCGGCCAATAAAGGCGTTGCCTGATTCCGCCTAGAGTAGACCGCTGCGCGCTGCGGTCCAGGAATGCTATACCTCCCGGAATGGGCGCGTCTCGCTCCAACGTTCCCTTTGATTCGTATGGTTGAACCGAGCGCTGCGACCGCTGGAGCCGGCCCTGGCGCGATGTCACCCAACGTCAATCCCAGGAACCTGCTCCGAAACACGCTCTTCCTCGTCCTCTCCCAGTTCGTGACGATGCCGATGGGCGTTCTCGTGAACGCCGTCCTCGCGCGCAAGCTAGGCGCCGACGACTTCGGTCTCATCTACCTCGCCAGCACGATGGCGGGGCTCGGGTTTCTGTTCGTCGACTGGGGGCAGCAGGCAACCGTCGCGGCACGCGTGGCCCTGAAGCGCGAGGAGGCGGCCGAGACGCTGGCCACCTCTCTCGCGCTCAAGGCGCTCTCGGTGGTGGTGGTGTCCGCTGCCCTGATTCTCTGCGCCTGGTTCCTCGGATATTCCCGGGCGCTCTTCGTCGCCCTGGCGCTCACGATCGTCCAACAGGCGTTCATGTCGCTCTCGGCCAGTTATGCGGCCGTGATGCGCGGCTTCGAGCGCCTCGATTGGGTCTCGGGGCTGAACATGACGAGCACCTTGCTCTCCGCCGCCATGGTCATTCCGGTGGCGCTTCTTGGCGGAGGGCTCGCAGGGACCCTGTCCGCCCAGGCGGTCGCCGCGCTCTTTGGTTTGGTAATCGCGCAGTTGCTCCTGTCGCGCCTCTCGCTTGGGCGTCTGCTACCGACGGCGGCCACCGCGCGCAGACTCCTGCAAACGGGCGGTGGCTTCGTCGTGTTCGGCTTGGTGCTGGCGGTCCAGCCTTACGTGGACGCGGTGATCCTCTCGCGGCTCGCGCCCGCGGAGGCCGTGGGCTGGTATGCGGCCGCTCGTCGTCTCCTGGGCACCCTCATCTTCCCTGCGACGACCATCGGTTTCGTGCTCTACCCTACCGTCGTACGGCTGTTCCACGAGAACCGCGAAAGATTTCAGGCCTTGGTCGGCTCAACGCTGCGCCTCGTCATCCTGATTGGCGTCTGCGCCTCCCTCGGAACTTACTTGTTCGCAGGCTACGCGATCCAGGTCGTCTACAGCAGCAAAGGATTTGGTCCAGCGGTGGCCGACCTTCAGGTGCTCGCCGTTTTTGTCTTCCTGCTCTACTTCACCATGATCCTTGGACAGGCGGTCGCCGCTTCGGGGAAGCAGCTGGTCTGGGCCGGCATTCAGACGCTCTGCATCGTGGTGAGCGCCGTCGGTGACCCACTCCTTGTCCCCTACTGCCAGCGCCGCTTTGCGAACGGTGGGTTGGGCGTGTGCATCAGCACCGTTGTCAGCGAGATTCTCATGGTCGCGGGCGCGATGATTCTCCTGCGGGGCGAAAACGTGATCCGTCCGCTGGTTTCGGCAATCGTGCCCGCGATCGCGGCCGGTGCTGCGATGATCGGCGTTGCCACGCTCTTGCGGCCGTTCCACCCCCTGATTGGAATCGTTGCGAGCTGCTTAGCCTACGTTGCCGTGGTCATCGCGCTCGGGGGCGTGGACCGCACCCATCTGGCGCTCATCAAGGACGTGGTGAACATGAAGTCACGCAAGGCCCAGGCGACCGGAAGTGCTTGAGTCCGACAAACAGCGGTTCCGCTCATGTAGTGCGAAAGGCAACGGACAATGGAGGGCAATGGAACAATGACCGAAGATGATCGACGCGTAGTCGTCGTCGGCACCGGGCCGGCCGGAGCTGCTGCTGCCTTGACTCTCTGGCGCGCCGGCATCGCGGTCACCGTGCTCGAGGCCGGGAGCGACCGCGCGCGGCGAGGCTTCACTGTCCGCGCTCCGGGCCTCACCCTGCTGCGCCTCCGGGGCTCCGACCTCGACTATCCGCATGACAGTCGGCAGACTACGGACAGCGCACCGCGATGGGTTTTTGACCTTTCACCGGGCGGCCTGTCGAATCACTGGAGCTGCGCTGTGCCCCGGTTCCATCCGCGGGATTTCACCGACGGTGATGCCCTGGGCGAGGAGTATCGTTGGCCGCTCGGGTACGACGACCTCCGCGAGGACTATGCGGAGATGGAGCGGTTGCTCCACGTCTCGGGCTGCGGCCGGGACGTGATCGGGCTTCCTGGTGGCGAGGTCAAACACCGCATCGACCTCCCGAAAAGCTGGAGACCGGTCATCGATCGGGCCGCCGCCCTCGGACATGGCCTGACGTCGCTGCCCAAAGCCTACGGCGAAGACTGGACGATGACGCGCGCCGCGACCCCATTCAATTCCTACGTTCGGATGATCAAGACGATTCCGCGCTCGCCCCGATTCGACGTGATCTTCGGTGCCCGGGTAACGAAGTTGGAGGTTTGCGGAGGCGATGCCGCCAAAATTCGCGTTCATTACACGAATGAAGCCGGGCAGGAACGATCGATGCCCGCCGCTGCCGTCGTGGTCGCCGCGGGAGCTCTGGCCTCCGCGCGCCTCCTTCTGGAATCGCAGGACAGGCGCTTCCCCGAGGGACTCGGCAACGACAATGGCCTGGTCGGGAAGTATCTGCATGATCACCCCTTGGGAAAGCTGGCGATCGAGCTGCGCCGGCCGTTGGGAATTCATCCCGCGGCGTACCTGACGCGCGCGCCGTATGGCGAGGTCCCGCCGCTGTCCGGGGTCGCCGGCATCCTCTGGAGTGGAACCGGCGCCCGGCTCCGATCCTGGTTGCGCCTCGCACCGGACCAGGCGACCGAGATGGGCTTCAGTCTCTTCGGCACCATGGTTCCTGACCCGACGAACCGGATCGAGTTGCGCAAGGGGGAGCGCGACAAATCCGGCGGCACACGGATCTCTGTGAAGCTCCGTTTCGACGACGCATGCCTGCGAGAGATGGATCGCGCCAGGGACCGGCTCATGGAAATCCTGCAATCCGCTGGCATGGCTCCGGTGCTCAAGGAATGGTTCGTAGAGAAGCCCGGCTGGGCTGTCCATTTCGGCGGCACCACCCGCATGCACACTTCTCCAAGGTATGGGGTGGTCGACGCATTCTGCGCCGTCCACGGCGTACCCAACGTGCGCGTCGTTGATTCCGGGGTTTTTACTACCGGCCCTGAAAAGAATCCCACGCTTACCGCGATGGCGATCTCCGCTCGCGCATGCCGCCACCTGGCTGCCTGCTTGCGAACCGCAGGCAGATAGCGCGGCCGCCCTCGCCCGCGAAGTCACCGCACGCTGTAGCGCGCTTTCGCCTCGTTGTACCTGTCCACATAGCCGAACTCGTTCGAGACCTTGTTGTCGCGGAACTTCTCCGCGAAGCGCGCGTGGTAGCGCGCGAACGCGAGCGGGTTGTTCCCGAGGAAGACGATGTCGCGCACGTCCACGTGCCGCAGTACGAAGCACGGAAGCGGCGACTGGAAGACGTGGAACTCGGGGTTGGAGATGGAGGGCTTCACGCTCTTGGCATAGAAGGGCGAGAGCATCACGTCGTGCGCCATCAGGTCGCTCTTGAGCTGCGAGTGCAGCTCATCCAGCACTCCCAGATCACTTGCGGGCAGCAGCGGAAACACGATCACGAGCCCGGTGAAGGCGCCCTCAGGATCGGTCTCGGGGAAATTCTTTTTCAGGCCCTCGGCGTGCGAGAAGACGATGTCGCGCAGCCGCCAGACATCGGGGTCGCGCACCTCATCGTGCAGCGCGATCAGGTACCGATCGACTCGCATGGTCTTCTGCATGAACGGGCAGACCGGACCTTTGCGCCCGAGCATCGGGTGGGGCTGGCAGATGAACTCGTCGGCCCAGCGCATCATCTCGTTGGCCCAGGCGATGCGCGAAGGCGTGAGGATGTTGCCGCCGGGGGCCGAGGCGCCGTTGCGATAGCGGCGCCCGATTCCGCGCTGCTGCAGCCGCCGTCCGATGACGTTGCTCAGGTTCAAGCGGGCTCTGCCAGGTTCCGATTCATGGTGCATCGTAGGTTAGCGCGGCGGCAAGCGGAGAAGAATCCGCTTCAGCTTTCGTCGAACACGGTTCCGGAGGCTGATGAGTTCGACAGCGGCTCTCCGCAGCCACGACCGCGGCGCCGCTGGTTCGAGCAGGAGACGCAATGTTTCGGCGTGCTCAAGCAACGAGGGACGGGAACCTTTGGGGCCCTCGAGGACCAAAGCCCAGGGAGTGGAAAAAAGATCCACGGTCGGCTCGGTTCGCTCGCCAACGTGCGGCGCGCGCACCCAGCCGCTGAAAAAAGGGTCTTGCTCGACCTTCTGGCTACCCGCGATTTCGTAAACCAGCGCTCTCTCGAAGCTGATTCCGTGCAAGTACGAAACGTCCCTGGATTCGTAGCTGTCCCAGTCCAGCCGCGCGACCGTCTGGGGCCGATCGTTGAGATAGTTGTCGGCTGCGAGCAGAAAAACGTCCAGTCCATCGCCATGCAGGCGGTTGCACAAGAGCGCGTTGCCATTGCCAGCCAGCCGCGCCCCCAGCTCGACGAGGCGGGGAACGCCGTCCTCGAGCTTGACCTCGAGGTGAAACGGCGAGCGCCGAAGCCCGACCGCGGTCAGGACCGAGCGAGCATATCCCTCGAGAACGGGAAAGGCCGGGTCGCTCCGGCTCACCTTGTGCGTGAGCCAGTCGACGTTCCGGCCATTGGCCCAGACGCGTTGATAGCGGAAGACGGCGTTGACGGTGCAGGCGCCCTGCTCGTCGAGTTGCCCGTTCAGGAAGTACTCGTCCCCCGGAAAGAACTCCTCCAGGACGAAGTTTTTTTCGCCGGAGCCCCGGATGAATTGCTCGATGACCTCAACGGGTGTCCGGTAGTTGAAGAAACCGATTGCCCGGTTGCCGTATCCCGAGTTGGGCTTGAGCACGAACCGCTCGGGCAGGTCCTTTTGCGGGAATCCCGCTCCGTCGGATGTGAACCGCCTCGAGACCCCGATGTCGAGCCGCGGGCGGCTCTTCCGCAGATGTTCCTTCAGAGCAAACTTGTCGCGCAAGAGCGCAAGGACCGAGCGATGGTTCCAGCTCGAGCCGAGCCCCTCCAGCAAGGCAACACTGGGGGTAATCGCGACCTCATTGAAGGGAATCACTCCGGCGATGTCGCGCTCGCTGCGCAGGCGCTGCCCGAGCGCCTGCAAACCGCTCAGTGGAACGACACAACTCTCCAGGCCGCGCAGCTCGGGAAAGTCTCTGGCCGCCGCCCGCTGCAGCGCGCGTTCCGTATAGATGCAGAGCGGGTGGTATCCGAAGTGGTCGGCCACCACCCGCAGGAAGCGGAGCGCGTAGTCGTGGAGTGGGTCGACGACTATGAAGTGCTTGGTCATTGGAGCGGCGCGCCTGGATTAGTAGCTGCAAGGCCCGGCACGGCACAAGCACTTGTCCACTGCCTCGCGGCTCCTGTACTAAAAGGCCGTGCCGGATCGCCAGCTTTTGCGACCTCCAGTCCTCCTGCAGACAGCGGGGGCGTACGGAACGCTCGCGGCGGTCAGGGCGCTGGGCCGCGCCGGCATCCCCGTTTTCGTCGCCGATCCCTCTCGCTTCGCTCCGGCGCGCTGGTCAAGATACGCGAGCCGACGGCTGACCTGTCCATCCCTGAATCACCTGGCGAGATATCTGCGCTGGCTGCTTGCCTTTGGCGCCTCCCATCCTGGGACCGTGCTTTGTCCGACCAACGACGAGCTGGCCTGGGTCTTTGCCACGCACCTGGGGGAGCTCCAGCGCAACTTCAACCTCGCGACGCCGCCTCCCGAGACGCTGCTGCGACTGCTCGACAAAGGGCGGCTGCACGAAGCGTGTGGGCTGGCGGGTCTGGCGACGATGCCGAGCTGGTTTCCGGGGACCGAAGAGGAGCTGGATGAGCCGCCGCCGGAACTTGCTTTTCCCGTCGTCGTCAAGCCACGGACACAGCTCTTTCATGGGACCCGATCGAAGGGCGGTGTGGCGACCGGCCCCCGCTCGCTGCGTGCGCACTGGCGCCGCCTGGCGCGCATTGGCTGCAACGAGCCTGGCCTTCGGCAATCGTCGCCCGAGCTCGCCGGTCCCTTCGTGCAGCAGTACGGCCCCGTGGCAACAGAAGGCGTGCTGTCACTCTCGGGATTCGTCGATCGCACCGGCGAGGCCTTCGTGGTGCGCGCGTCGCGCAAGGTCGTGCTGCGCCCGATGGAACTCAGCGTCGGCGTCTGGTTCGAGGCGGCCTCCGTCGATTCGGCGCTGGCCGAAGCGGTGCGCCTCCTCTGCCGGCAGACCGGCTACTTCGGGGTATTCGAGGCGGAGTTTGTCCGCTGGGAAGGACAGCCGAGACTCATCGACTTCAATCCGAGGTTCTACGGAGAGATGGGATTTGATCAAGCCCGTGGTTTGCCGCTCGCGCAGCTGGCCTATCTCAATGCGCTGGGCGACGAGGAAGGCGCGCGAAAACTCGCGCTGGCGTCGATGGACGACCGGCCCGTGAGACCATACCTCCACCGCTTTGCGCTCGGCCTCGAACGAGCCGCGAGCAACCGCCGGGTGCTTCTGGTCAGCCCCGACCTCGTAGCCGCGCCTGCGGACGGGGCCGGGCTCGACTTCACCCGGGACAGCGACGACCCCTGGCCCGCGCGGCTGGACAACGCCAACATCGTCGCGGGGTACCTCCGGCACCCGCGGTCCGTTCTGCGGCTCTTTCGCTCCAAGGCCCAGACAAGCTAACGGCCAATTTCAGCGACAATGGGGCGGTGCCCGGCGACGTGGCGGGCAAGCACCTCGAAGGACACCGCGCGAAGACCCGGGCCCAGCAAGACGCGGTCGAGACGCAGCCACGGCAGCTTTGCCGGATGCGTGTATCCGAAGCCCCAGCCAGACTCGGCGAAGACGTCCTGCAGGCTGCCGAAGTATTTCCGCAGGAACAGGCTGCTCCCGGGCAGGTTTGTGTCGCCACCAACGAGGATCGGATGGGTCGCTTTTCGAATCGCCTCCGCAATCGAGCGGATCTGTTGCTCGCGAAAGCTGGCGTGCCCGGCGAAGCGGTCAGCGCGCTCGTCGGTGATGAAATCGCGCAACCTTTGGCGCAGGCCCTGGTTGCGCTTCGCGCCGATCTCCTCGCGCGCGGACTGCGGCCGGATGTTGAAGACATCGAGAGTTCCCAGAGGCGTGTCGATCACCGCATGGGCGCAGGGCGGGCCGCTGCCGGAGGGAAGCCCCACTCCCTCCATCGAGAGCAAAGGATAGCGCGTCGCGATCGTGAACTGCCCCCGGCGCTGCACCGACCAGCCCTCGAACCCCGGGCCGCTCAGGGCTTCGTCGACGAGGTGCGAGGTCCACTGGAAGAGCGCGATGTCGGCGCGCGTCTGCAGAACCAGAGCGCGCAGGCCATCGACGCCGTCGACCGCGTGGGAGGTGTTGAAGCTGAGGACACGCACGCGGGGGCCGCCGGCAGGTGTCGTGAGATGGGGCAGGACGAAGCCCATGACGGGAAAGAGCCACAGCAAGAAGCCGGCACCGAGTGGCAAAAGGATACGGCGCCGGCCGCGCCGTGAGGCCGGCCACAACAGGAGCAGTCCGGGAAGCAGCCACAGGTGCCGCGGCAGATAGAGCAGGAGCACCACCTGCCACGCCGCCTCGCCTACGTAAGGGAAGAGAAGGAGCAGCGCGCCCAGCATGATCAGCCAGAGCAGCGCGGCCGCCCAGAGCAGCGCGCGCATTCTTGCGAGAGGCAAACTTGCAGTAGGGGTCACGCGCGCATCCTACCGGCAGGAGTAGCCGGACGGTACGGACTCGCATCGTTCGCGGTAAAGGGGAGTGCATGAAGCTGCTCGTGTTGTCATTTCTGGTGGCGGCCTGCGCGCAATCGGCAAGCGTGTTGATGCCCGACGGCGGCACAGCGGCCGATGGCGGATGCCTCGGGTCCGCGCTGCTTGACGGACTTGGAAAGCAGAACGTCCTGGTTGGCGCATCCATGACGGATGCGACCTCGTCCGCGGCGACCTGGGACGTGCGTTACACGTATCTCTCAGGCGGCTTGTTCGACTCCCCGGCGCCGTGCACCTCGTGCGCCAGCGGCTGCAGGGCGCAGAACAAGTCCTGTGCGAACGCGGCCGGCGGCTGCGCCTGGTGGGGTTGCTATCAATATGATCAGGATCCGCCCGGCGCCTATGCGCGCAACTTCGTGACCAATGCCGCGACCGCCGGGCAAATTTTTCATTTCACTTATTACGAGCTGCTGCAGGCGAGCGGCGTCAGCGAAGGCGCGAGCGAAGTGACGCAGGCGGCGACCAACGCGAGCTTCATGACCCGCTACCTCGCGGACTTCCGTTTTCTGCTGCAGCAGATTGGCTCGCACGCTGCCTTTGTGCAGGTCGAGCCGGATTTCTGGGCGTACGCCCAACAGGTGAATCCTGACCCCCACCAGATCCCGGCGGCCGTTGCATCGGCGAATCCGACGGATTGTGGAACCCAGGAGAACAGCATCGCCGGGATGGGCCGCTGCATGATCGCCATGGCGCGCAAGTATGCGCCAGGCGCGCGCATCGGTCTGCACGGGTCGGGTTTTGCGACCGGTACGGACGTGCTCCAGAATGCCAATGCGTCCCTCGACGTGCGAGGCGAGGCGGCCAAGCTCGGCGCGTTCCTGCTCGCGTGCGGCGCGGGGGAGTCGGACTTCATCACTGTCGACGCTTCGGATCGCGACGCGGGCTTCAACCACAAGTTCTGGGACGCCACCAATTCGACGCTGCCCAACTTCCATCAGGCGTTCGTCTGGGCGACGGCGCTGGCGGAGACCGTGAAGAGGCCGCTTGTCTGGTGGCAGGTACCGCTTGGCAACAGCACCACCACGTACAAGGACAATCGCGTCGATTACTTCTTCAGCCACACCGGCGAATTGGCCGCGGCGCATTCCGCAGGCATGTTCTTCGGCGCCGGCGCCGTCGGACAAGCCACGCCCGAGACGGACAACGGCAATTTGATCGCCAAGGCCAAGGCGTACGTGAAGGCGCCGCAGCGACTCTGCTTTTGAACGACGCTGGCGAGCGACGCTGGCGAGCGACGCTGTTGTTCGCATTGCGGGCAGCTGTAAAGTGAAACGCTGATCAACGCGGATCTTCAAACAGGTTTCCTCGCGGACGCAGCGTGAAGGCAGCTTTTCTGGTCCGGCAGAGAGCTCCCGTGCTGGCCGACACGGGAGTTGGTCAATTGCCGCGGCCGCTACGACCTGGACGGCGGCGGCCCCGCGCAAATGGAATGCGAGCAGGATCCGTACTTCGCCCGGCTCGGCTCTTTGGCCTGCTTCGTCAGCGATCGAATGCGCCCGCCGACCACTGCGCCTTCAGGTCAACCGGGTGGGCCGTTCGGGTGGCACACGAGGCAGGTCGAGGTCGCCATCTTTCCCTGGATGTGCGGGAACACCCAGGCCCCGCTCGAGCCGTTACCGCCCGAGCCGATGCGCAGATAGGCGTCCCCGGTGGTGACATGCGAAATGCCCGCCGGCACCGTGTGACACTGATTGCAATCGATGGGATAGAAATGATTCGGATAGGTCACGGTACGCGAGTTGCCACTGAAGTATGCATAAACGCTCGCGAGCGTGAATGGCCGCAGATCGCCGGCGCCGGCTGATTCGCTGACCGCGTTGTTCCACCCGGTCCCGACCAGATTGCTTCCGGCCTCGTGGCAGGCCGCGCAGCTGGCGGTGGCCAAAGGGGAGGCGTGGTCATAGCCATTGGCGTTCTTGCCGCCCGAAGCGTCTGCGTGACAGGTGGTGCAGGAGGTGCCCGCACTCAGCGTGGGATGAGGAAGATTATTGATACCTCCCTGTGTGGCAGGCGCCGCTGCCGGCGGCTGCGGTATGGGGAATCCGCCCACGGTAATGAATTGCGGGCTGGCGCTCGCGCCGAGCCAGTCAGGCGCTGCCGCGGTGCCGGTTCCAGGTAGCGCGTGACAGGAGTTGCAATCGGTGAGCGCCCCCGGCGCGGTATGGTCGAAGGGCGACTTGGCGACGGGCCTCGAGTTGGCGTGGCAATCAATGCAGGAGCCTGGCTGCGGCGCGAGCGCCTGGGTCAACGAAAAGTGGAAGAGAGCGGGACCCGTTCCGGAGCGGCCCGTTCCCCACTTGGCCCGGGAGGTTTGCGAAGGCGCCACGTGACAAACGGCGCAGTCGTTCGCGACCAGCGGGGCCGGGGTCGGTTGAAGGTTGAGCCAGGCGACGGCGTCGTGCTTCATCTCCCCTGAAGGCGGAGCCCGCCCGGGATTGGTCGCGAGGGGGCCGACGAAGCCAGCCGGTACCGAGCCCGCATGACATTCGAGACAGCCGGTGGGCTGGGCCAGTCCGAGGTTCGCAAGCGAGGCGTGGAACTCGCCAGGATAGTAAGTGCCAGTATTCGCTTTCAGATGACAATTGAGGCAGCTGCTGAATGCGCCTGCGGGCGTGCTGGTGGTGCCGTGATTCATCGGCATTGGCAACAACTCGGTGCGCGGAGTGAGCGAGGCAATGAAGATCCCCGAATAAGCAGGGACCAAAGCTTCGACAGAGACGCTGCGGGACGGGTCACTCGGTGTGCCGGCAGGGCCCGTGCTCCGGGTCCAGTCTGCGGTTGTATGGCACGCGGCGCAGTCTGCGCCAACCATCGGCGGGTGCGTCGAGCCGCTCACCGGCAAGGCAGCGAATGCCGCACCGACATCGTGGCAGGAGGCGCAGTTCGCGGTGATTCCGGGGTGACTGAAGACTTGTTTGCCCCCGTCGGCTGCCTGGTGGCACGAATAGCAGGCCGCGCTTGAATAACTATAGTTGCTGACGGCGCGGTGCACCGAGTCGGTGGGCGCCTGTTGGTGCACGTGGCAGCCGAGGCAGTCGAATTGTTTGAAGGTCGGGAATGCCCCATGGCAGGTATTGCAATCTTGCGCATGCGGTCCGCTCGCGATGGCAAAGAAGGTGTGATTCGACGCGTTGACCGCGGGATTGCGCGGCGCCTCACGCCCAGCCGGACTGCACGCGGCGAGCGCCAGAAGCAGCGCCCCGAGCGAAATAGCCCGGACTCGTGAGCTTGTTTTGTGACAGTAAACGATCATCCGAGGCCCTCTACCAAGCGTTGGAATCTTATAAGCCCCTCGCCGGCCTGGTGTCACGGAAGGACCGCCTGTTGTTGGCTATCGGGCGCATTCGTCCAGTCCGGTGGATTCAACGAGTCACCTGTGACTTTTCTTGCTGCCTCCGTTCCGGTTTGCCGGTTGATTCGGATTTCGGTCATCATGCTGCTGAAGTTTTCGGCGTCCTCCGAGAGGTGATCAAGGTTCGTGCTCTTGATCGAGTTCATCAGGAAGCTGGTATTGCCGCCAGCCACGTCGCGCAGCAGCACGGTGTGCTGCTCGAAGAGGTCCGGCCGCATGATCATGCCGGGATTGCCGAGCGAGCGGAAGAACTCGTCATCTTCGTCAATGGCCATCAAGGGTGCTGGTGCGCTACCGGCGAGCACGGCACGGGGAGTTGCGTATGGTGTCCCCAATCTCAGGGCGGCGTGACTTTGATCCCGGCGGACTCGAGCCGTTCGCGGATGGCGCGGGCAATCAATGCCGCGCCCGGAGTGTCGCCGTGGAGGCACAGAGTCTGCGCGTCCACGGCGACCCGTGTACCGTCGGAGGCGATGGCGAACCCGTCGCGGACGATACGGAGCGCTTGAGTCGCGGCTTCATCGGGATCGTGCAGCAGCGCGCGGGGCTGCGAGCGCGGGACCAGCGCGCCGGTGGGAAGGTAGCGGCGGTCAGCGAATGCTTCGCCGATTGCCCGCAGGCCTTCGTCGCGCGCGGCCAGGAGCTGAGCCGAGCCGGCGAGGCTGAAAAGCGCGAGGTCTCCGCGATAGCTGCGCACCGCGCGCGCGATGTCCCGCGCCAGCACCGGGTCACGTGCGGCGCGGTTGTAGAGCGCGCCGTGCGCCTTGACGTGCGAGAGCCGGCCGCCGCGGCGCTGCACGATGGTGTCGAGTTCGGTGAGCTGCTCAGTAATGAGCCGTTGCACTTGCATGCTGGATAGCTCCACATCGAGCCGTCCGAAGTTCTCGCGGTCTTGATATCCCGGGTGCGCGCCGATGCAGATGCCGCGCTCGAGGAGCAAGGCGACTGTCCGGTCCATGATTTCAATGCTGCCTGCGTGCGCGCCGCAGGCGACGTTCGCCGAAGTGAGCCAGGGCAAGAGAGGGGCGTCGGTCAGGCCTTCACCGAGATCTGCATTGAGGTCAATGACCATCATGGGTATGAGCTCTTCCGCGCCGCGAGCGCCTCGGCAAGAGACACCCGGCGAAAGCGAAGCGTCGCGCCGGGCCGCAGCTGCGCGAGGAAGGGCAAGTCGGCCGAGATGACGGTCGCGATTTTTGGATAGCCGCCGGTGACTGGCCGGTCGGGGCCCAGCACGATGGGCAAGCCGTCGCCTGGCACCTGCACGGCGCCCGGCGCGGTGCCCTCAGGAGGCAGATCAGCGGCGCGCGCAAAGGCGAGCGCGGGGCCCAGCAGGCGCAGTCCGCGGCGGTCGCTGTTGGGAGACACGCGGTAATCAATACTGAAAAACATCTCGACAGCTTCGGTCGTGAAGAATTCGAGTTGCGGGCCGGGCATGGCGCGGATGATTCCAGGGAATGCTGCCCGAGCGGGAGCGCCGCTGGCGGCTAGAGTTGCGGCAGTCAAACCATGGGCGGCAAATGGCTGCTCCGGGACGAGCGCGGGCGAGCCGCGATAGAGGACCTCGCCGCGCTGGAGCGCTCGCGGCAGCTCCGGCTGCAGCAGTCCTCCCGCGACGCCGAGGTAACCGCGCACGCCCTCTTGCACCGCTCCCAGCTTGATGCGCTCGCCTTCCCGAAGCTGGCCGGTCGAAAGCGTCACCGGTGCGAGCGCTTCAAGCTCCGGACCAACAAGCGTGATCTCCAGCCCTGCCGCGCCGGCCGGATTGCCGACCTGCCGGTTCACGAACGC
>JANYKT010000136.1 GCA_025358085.1 Deltaproteobacteria bacterium
CGGCACCGCGAGGTTGGCGGCACCGCGAGGTTGGCGGCACCGGGAGGTTTCGGTCCACCCCGCCCGCGGATGGCCTGCCCAGCATCCTGGTCCGACTGGAGAGCAACTCAAGACGGACAACCCGGGCCCGGTTCCTCAGCCGAAGCCTTGGGCTCCCGAAGCCGGCCTCACCGAAGCGATTTGACGATGGCCTCGGAGAATTGCGCGAGGTCTTCCGGCTTCCGGCTCGTTACCCAGTTCCCGTCCGTCACCACCGCTTGGTCGCGAACGGTGGCGCCTGCGAGCCTCAGATCTCCCTGTATCGTAGACCAAGCCGTGAGCGTCCGGCCCTTCACCAGCCCTGCCGTCATCAAGATCTGTGGGCCATGGCAGACCGCTGCGATGAGCTTCTTCGAGCGCTCGAAAGCGGTAACGAACTCGACGAACCTGTCATCGGCTCGAAGGTGGTCGGGGGAGTACCCTCCGGGGATCAGAAGCGCCTGGTAGTCGTCGGCCTTGACGCCGTCGATGGCCTTCTCGGTCTTGACGCGCTCCTTGCCGCCCTTCCCTTCCAGTTCTTCGCCGACCTTCGTGCCGATGACATCGACCTGGAAGCCTTCCTTCTTCAACTTCTCGTAGGGAACCCGGAATTCAGAGTCTTCGAACCCTTCCGAGAGGATGCACGCGATTTTGCCGCCGGTCATTCTACGCTCCTGGGTGAGCGACGAAGTTAGAGACGGAGCGTGCACCTCGCCAGCCTCGGCCGGCTGGACCTCGCGCGTCCAGGCGACCTCGAGACCGTCGCCGCCTACCCGGACAGTGCGGACAGTGGAGCCACGTTCCACGTGGAACAAAGCGGAACAAACGCGTTGAGCCCCCTCAGAGCGGCCTTCGCCGGCCTAGCCGTGCCGGTAGATAGCCAGCCGGCGTTCCGCCTTCGTAAAGGGGAGCTGGTAGCCCAGTTGCTTTTCCAGTCGCAACTCCCCAACCGTCTCAGGCACGTCATCGGTTGGGCCCAGCATACAGATGGCGATCCCCCCCGGAAGCACGTAGTTGTCCGCCAGGGCCAGCCACGGCTTCGGTGCTGCGTATGCCCTCGCAACGGCACAGTGAACCCGAGGAAGGTTCTCCGCGGCCGGATCGCCTTGCAGACGTACAGCAAAGGCTCGAATCTGCGGCTGCCTGAGATCAGCGAGAACGTTCTTCAAGAAGGCGACCTTCTTCTGCACCGAGTCCACCAGCACCACCTGCAGCTCGGGGCGGGCGATTCCGATGGGGATCCCTGGAAAACCGGCGCCGCTTCCGGCGTCCAGCACCGTACCTGAGGGCACAAAGGGGACCACCGCCAGCGAGTCGAGGACGTGCTTCTCGACCACCTCCAACGGATCGGTGATTGCCGTCAGGTTCATGGACTTGTTCCACTTGAGGAGCAGGTCGGCGTGCCGGGCGAGCAGGCGTACCTGCTCCGCGTCCAACCGCAGGCCGATGCTGGCAGCGCCCTCTTCGATTTGCTGAAGCTGTAGGTTGTCCATGGGATCACCTGTCGGTCAAAGCGCCAAAGACTGGATCTGGGCACGCGCCCATCCGGAACAATGCTCTACTCGCCCCTGCGCCCGTGACTGCGGATGGCGCGCTCGACATCCGCTTCATGCGACACCAGGAAGGTCTCCACCTCGGCGTCCGTGAGTTTCAGGTCGCGGAGGACGCCTTCGTAGAGCGAACTGGTTTGCTGGCGGCTCTCACCGCTTCGGCGGCGGAGCAGAGCCTTCAGCACGGCCGCGCCAAGCAGTGGGTTGCGGCGACTTTTGCCCCTGGACTCGCCCATGATTCCGCCGGAGCCTTACCCGCGCTTGGGGTTGATGGCGACCGTTTGTCCGCTGGCCGGCCCGGGATTGAGCTTGAACGTCCTGCGCAGGTACATCTGCTGAGCGATGGAGAGCACGTTGTTGGTGAAGATGTAGAGCGTCAACCCGGCGGGATAGGTGAACATGAGCAGTGCGAAGAACCCGCTCATCGCGAAGCCCATCGTCTTTTGACTCGGATTCGACATCGGAGACGGCGTCAGGACCTGCGTGAGAATCATCGTCACGCCCATGGCCACCGGCAGGACGAAGTAGGGGTCGCGCGCAGTGAGATCGTTGATCCAGCCGTGGATGAAGACCGAGTTGTACAGCTCAACGGAGACACCGAGCGTCGTATAGAGCGCAAACCAGATGGGCATCTGGATCAGCATCGGCAAGCAACTGCCCATGGGGTTCACGCCGTGTTCCTTGAACAGCTTCATCTGTTCCAGGTTCTGGCGCTGGGTATCGCCGGCGAACTTCTTCTTCATCTCCTCCAACTGGGGCTGGATGCGCTGCATTTCCTGCATGCTCTTCATCGATTTGTGCTGCAGGGGCAGGGTGAGGAGCTTCATCGCCACGGTGAGCAGGATGATCGACAGGCCCCAGTTGTGGGGAGGAACCACCTTGTAGAAGAACTTCATCACCGCGAGCAGGAGGTTGGCGATGATGGCCCAAATGCCCAAATCGACCGATTCCTTGAGCGGCTTCGCGACCGCCGCCAGTTCGTCCTGATCTTTGGGTCCCTGGTAGGTAGTGAAAGCGACCTTGCTCGAGGCGCCGGGAGCTAGAGAAAGGGGCCCGCTCAAGCTCGCAACCATGGCGCCCTGCGGCTGCACTTCCAGGTGACAGGTCGACTGGAAATCCGCGGGGGGGAGGACGGCTGAAAGGAAATACTGTTCGTCGATGCCCGCAAAGACCGCCAGACCGGGGCCGTCCCACGTGGGCTTCTTGGCGCCGACCGCGACCCGCTCGACCTTGGTGCCCGACATGCAGATGGTGCGAGCCGGAACGTTTGAGCGAGAGCTGAAAAAGCCACCCGAAGGAGCTTCGCCGTGGCTTGCTGAAAGGACCATA
The DNA here is from genome assembly GCA_025358085.1 of Deltaproteobacteria bacterium. GTDB lineage: Bacteria > Myxococcota > Myxococcia > Myxococcales > 40CM-4-68-19 > JANYKT01. The sequence continues at coordinate 2,898 of JANYKT010000136.1, forward strand.
AGGGACACCGTCCGGGCCGCCACCGCCCGCGCCTCCACCACCAGATCAAGCCGGTAGGTCGAGGGGTCCAGAGTAAAGGTCTTGGTCACCGTCACACCAGCACCCTCGGTCCGGAAGGAAGCCGAGCGCGCGTCATGTTGAATCACCTCGTACGCGGCGTTCGCCGGAACAAGGTCGACCCCCGCCGCGTCCTTCACTGCGGTGGAGAGGGGCAACGGCTCTCCAACTCTCGCCTCCACCAGATTGACCTGCTGCTGTTCCTTGTTTCCCTCCTTGTGACGGGTGAACTTGTCGCCCTTCAGCACCGCCTCGACCAGGGCCGCACCGTCGCTGGTGAGCAGGATGTGAAGGCGCTCGCTCTCCAACACGAGAGTCTCCGCGGCCCGACGCGGCGCTGTTTCACGTGGAACATTCGCCACCGAGGGGGCCGGGGTGCCCGGCACGACCGGCGTCGTCGAGAGGGCCGAACCAGCTGCAGGCGCGGAGATCGGCGGAGCAACCGCGGCCTCCCTCGGCATGAACTGGTACCAGATCAGCGCGACGCCCAGCCAGAGAGCGATGGTGATGAACAGCCGCTGATTCATGTCTTTCATACAGACCTCGGATGCGGGGTGTGGGGCGGGACGGGATCGAGCCCGCCCTCACAGAAGGGATGGCAGCGCAGAAGGCGGCGCGCCGCGAGCCATGTGCCGCGAAGCGGACCATGAAGCCGCATGGCTTGCTCTGCATATTGCGAACAGCTTGGGTAGTAGCGGCACGAGGGCGGCAGGGCAGGGGAGACGAAGCGCCGATAGAGCCAGAGCAGGAAGAGGAGCGGTGCGGAAACGGCGGCCTGTATCAGATCAAGTAAAGTTGCGCCCACCTGCTGCCGGGCTCGAGAGGCATTTTCCAGCCGTGGCCCAGAGCTCATCGCAGTGAAAAATGTGCGCGCACGCTCGAAGAGTGACCCCTCATCCGCGGTGGAGGCATCCGCGTGACGATTGGAAGGCCGCATCCTCCGGCGATCGAGTCTTCCTGCGTGTCGTCGCCCCGACATCTGCTGGTCTACGCTCAACGGTGCTCCTCCTGCCCTCAGGCGATCCGGGGGCGGGACAATAAGAGCGCCTTGCCAGCAGCGCCTCGCTGACGCCTTCAAGGCCCCCCTTCTTTCCGCAAGCGCGCACCTGCCCGGCGAAGCCAGGCGCGCAACTGCTCCACGGTGGCTGCACGAGATGAGCCGCGGGCGACCAGCACCAGATCGACAGAGGGCAGACATGCCAGTTCCTTACGGATCGCTTCGCGCAACCGCCGCTTGATGCGATTGCGCGTCACCGAATTCCCGACCTTGGCAGAGACGGCGAAACCTACGCGCGCGAGGGAAGGTGCCGTCCCGGGTGGTCCGGGACGAGTCGCGCAAGCCCGCTCCCGCGGCGCCCAACTTGCGGCAAGCGGACCCTCGGCGAAGCTCCGCCCCTGCCCCTTGACGGCGAGGTACTCGGACCGCCGCCGAAGCCGCGCCGATTTCGGAAACGACAAAGGTCGCGGGCCACTCACAGCCTGCGTCATGGCCCTCACCGCAACGCTACTTCTTTGGCGCGCTCACCACGAGCCGCTTGCGGCCCTTGGCGCGACGGCGCTTGAGAATCTTGCGGCCCGCGGGCGTAGCGTTGCGCTTGCGGAATCCGTGCTCCTTGTTGCGCCTGACTTTGCTCGGCTGGTACGTGCGCTTCACGGCAACTGCCTCCTGAGGGGCGAAAAGCGCGGCAAAAAAGCACGCGCCGCGGGTGCTGTCAAGGGTGGCTTCAGGATGCCCCCGCAGCACTGACCCACCGCACCGATGCGGAAAGCCTGGACCGTTCGATCCCTTGGCTCCCGCACGGTCGCTGATCCAGGCGTCGATCCAGCCGCTTCCGCGATCCTACTTGATCCCTTTTCCGGCCCGGTGCTAGGGTTCGCCTCCGCTTCACGAACTTGTCTCACGGCGGACACTCGAGAGAGCGAACCCACCGGTCAACGAGCTCCTGCGCGGGCTCGTAGGGCCAGTCTTTTACCAATTTCCCGGGGGACTTCCGATGTCTGGCTCTTTGTCCACAGCTGTGAACAAGTCTGTGGACGGCGTTTCTGCTCGGCCCGACCACGAGGCCGAAATCGCTGCCGTTGACCTCTGGACGCGGGCCATCGAGCGGCTCAAAGGCCGGCTCTCGCGCCACACCTTCCAGACCTATTTTGAACCAATTCGGCCGGTCAGTCTGGAGAGCGACGAGCTCACTCTCGCTCACTCCAGCAAGTTCATGATCGACTGGGTCCGCGACAACCTGCTCGACGTGCTGCTGCAGGATCTCGAGGCGCAGCACGGCGTCCGCTGCGCGGTGAAGTTTGTCGTCCGTGAGCGTCCCTTCAGCGACCCGGAGGACAGCGTCTCAACCCCCGCGCAACAGACAACGGCGTTGGTCACCTCCAGCGACCCTCCGCCGAGCGCGCGCCAGCTCTCCATCAACCCCAAGTACTCGTTCGACAGCTTCGTGGTTGGCCCGTCTAACCAGTTCGCCGTGGCTGCCTGCACCGCCGTCGCCAACGCTCCAGGCAAGTCCTACAACCCTCTCTTCCTTTACGGCGGGGTCGGCCTCGGCAAGACCCACCTGGTCCATGCGGTCGGCAATCACGCCCTGCAGAAAAATCCGAACAGCCGCGTGGTCTACCTGTCGAGCGAAGCGTTCACCAACGACCTCATCCACGCCCTCGAACTGCACAAGATGCCCGAGTTTCGCGCCCGCTACCGCGAGAAATGCGACATCCTCCTGCTCGACGACATCCAGTTCCTCGGCAACAAGAAGCAGACGATGGAAGAGTTCTTCCACACCTTCAACGCGCTCCACGAGGCGGGCAAACAGATCTTCGTCACCAGCGACAAGCTGCCCAACGAGATCGAAGGCTTCGAGGAGCGCCTGCGCAGCCGCTTCCAGTGGGGCCTGATCGCCGACATCCAGCCGCCCGAAGTCGAGACCCGCGTCGCCATCCTCAAGAAGAAGGCGAGCAATGACAAGATCGCGCTGCCCGACGACGTCGCGCTCTTCCTCGGTACGCACATCCGCTCGAACGTCCGCGAACTCGAAGGCTGTCTCATCCGTCTCAGCGCCTTCGCCAGCCTGACCGGCGCCGCGCTCACCGTCGACCTCGCGCGCGACGTGCTCAAGAACATCCTGGTGGTGCGTGGCGACAAGCCGGACGTCGAGGCCATCATCCGCGTGGTCTCCGAACAGATGCAGGTCAAGCCCAGCGACATCAAGGGCGATCGGCGCCAGCAGGGAATCGCCCGATCGCGACAGGTGGCCATGTACCTGACGCGCAAGATCACCGGCCTCAGCTACCCGGCCATCGGAGAGAAATTCGGCGGCAAGGACCACTCGACAGTGATCAACGCCGAGCAGCGCATCACGCAGATCATGGGCGAAGAGCCAGAGTTCCGGAACATGGTCGAGTCGCTCCTTCGCCGCCTCAACGGCTAGCCAAAGGTCCCTGTGCACAAGCCTGCGCGAAACCGTTCCGCTCGCGTGTTGACCGCTCCAGTTGCGATTGCTACACAGGCCACGCACAACGCACTCGCACCGTTGTCCTCAGGGGCTTCGCGAGCGATAGCAAGGACCTCCGTACCTTTTCCACAAGTTCACAGGCTCTACTGGTACGGCGAGATTCTCTTCTCCTGATCAGAAAGGTAACAAAAGATGGAGTTGCAGATCGGGCGAGACGAGTTCAACCAGGCGCTCTACCGCGCCCAGGGAATTGTCGAGAAGAAGAGCACCATGCCCATCCTCGCCAGCGTCCTGCTCGAGGCGACGCAAGGGGAGGGTGGTGGGAGGCTGCGAGTCTCCGCGTTCGACCTGGAGATCGGCGTCACCGGAACGCACCCGGCCGAGGTGCAGAAGACCGGCTCCGTCGCCATCAAGCACAAGGAGCTCTACGACATCGTCCGCGCGCTGCCGGAGAAGACCGTCGTACTGCGCCGCGAAGCCAACAACCGCGTCAAGATCACCTCGGGAGCGGCCGAGTTCAACATCGTCGGCCAGCCCGCTGAAGACTACCCGGCGTTCCCGCGAGCCGAAAAGGTCGCCTTCGTTGCGGTCGAGCCCACCCAACTGCTGGAAATGATCGAGAAGACCCAGTTCGCCATCAGCGCCGACGAGACCCGGCACAACCTGAACGGCGTGTACTTCGAGACTGAAGCCGGCGCGGTTCGCATGGTCGCGACCGACGGTCACCGCCTCTCGCTGGTGCAGCGCGCGATCGAAGGCGATTTCGGCTTGAAGAAGGGAGTCATCGTTCCGCGCAAGGGCCTCTTTGAGCTGCGTCGGTTGCTCGCTGAAGACGGCGCTTCTGCTTGCGAATTGGGCTTCACCGAGACGTCGGGCGTCTTCCGCCGCGGCGAGCTCACCATGGTGATGCGCCTCATCGACGGCGTCTTCCCCGACTACGCGCAGGTCATTCCCAGGGAGGCCGACCGCATCGTCACCGTGGACCGACCTCGCCTGCTCGAGACGCTCAAGCGCATGAGCCTGCTTTCCAGCGACCGGACTACCAACGCGGTCAAGTTCGAGCTCTCGGAAGGCACGCTAAGGGTCAGCTCGCAGAACCCGGACCTCGGCGACGCGCACGAGGAGATCCAGGTCGCCTACGGAGGAACCGCGATGCAGATCGGCTTCAACGCGCGCTACCTGATGGACGTGCTGAGCGTGGTCGACTCGGCGCAAGTCAACGTCGAGTTGTGCGACGAGCTCTCCCCGGGCGTGCTCAAGCCGGCGGGCGACGCGCCTCCCGGCTCGCGCTACACGGCAGTGATCATGCCGATGAGGATCTGAGCATGCGCTTCGCGGTCTTGCTGCTGCTCGCCGGTTTCGCGGCCGAAGCGCGGCACGCCCGGGCCTCGCGTGGTGCCAGCAAAGCCGCGCCCAGCACGGTCGGGCTCGGGCACAGCTGCCGGAAGTCGAGCGAATGCCACCACCGGTCGCAGCGCTGCCTGAAGGAAAGCGACATGAACGGCAAGCCGCTTGCCCAGGGATTCTGCGCGCTGCCCTGCCTCTCTCTCGAGGCGGGCACCACCAAGGTCGTGCCGGGCGCGCCGCTCGATCCCGCGAAGGCCAATCTCAAGCAGAAGGCGCCGCAACGCTGCCCCCCTCATTTCCTCTGTCGCAGCGCCGACGCGGGGTCGCCCATCGACATGTGCGTCAAGGAGTAGCAGCTGCTCCTGGTTTCCCTCGACACGCGCGACTTCCGGAACCTGGTTTCGCAGACCGTCGCGCTGGGACCGCGCACCACCGTCCTCGCCGGCCCCAACGGGCAGGGCAAGACCAACTTCCTCGAGGCCATTCACCTGCTCGCGACGCTGCGTCCGCTGCGGGCGCAGAAGCTGGTCGAGTTGGTCAAGCTGGGGACGGGAGAGGACGCCGTGGCGCGCGTCGCCGGCCGCTTCGAGTTGCCGGGCGGCGTCCGCGAGGTGGTGGTCGAGGTTCGCGACGCACGGCGAACAGCCACGGTGGACGGCAAGAGCGTGCGCGACCCCGACGAGCTGTTCGGAGGGCTCGCCGTGGTGGCCTTCACTCCCGACGATCTCGCACTGGTGAAGGGCGGGCCGGACGGACGGAGAAAGCTGCTCGACCGCGCGGTGCAGAACCGGCATCCGGCGCATCTCTCCGATTCGCGCGACTACCAGCGGGCCCTGAAGTCGCGCAACCAGCTCTTGCGGCAGAACGCGCCGCCGGCGCTGCGCCACGCCTTCGACGAGCCGCTCGCAAAGCTGGGCGCGAAGATCCGGCTGCGAAGGGAGCAGCTGCTCGATGAGCTGCGCGGGCACGCTGCGCGGGCCTTTGCGGAGGTCGCGCGAGGAGAGGCGCCGCTCGAACTCACCTATCTGGCGGCGGGCCGCGACTCGGACGGGCTGGACGCTGGGTCTGCACTGGCGGGAGAAGCAAAGCTGGCCGAAAAAATTTTCGCTGCGCTGGAGCGCCGCTCGCCGCGCGATCTCGAGCGCGGCTACACCAGCATTGGCCCGCACGCCGACGATCTCGCTCTCGCCATCGGCGACCGGCCCGCGCGGGTCTTTGCCTCGCAGGGCCAGGCCCGCGCCGTGGTGCTTGCCTTCCGCATCGGCGAGATCGAAAACCTGCGCCGCCTGCAAGGCCGCGCGCCACTGCTGCTGCTCGACGATGTCTCGAGCGAACTCGACCCCGAACGCAATGCCTATCTCATGCGCTACCTCGCTGAGCTGCGCGGCCAGGTCGTGCTCACCACCACCGACGCCCGACTGGTTGCCGCGGCGGCCTCGGCAGAGCCAGGCTTCGAGGCCCATTTCCACGCGGTTTCGCAAGGCCGGATCACGCCCGTTGATCCGCCTTGATTCACTCGCGTTTCCGATAGTTTACGAGCGCTCGATTGCCTTGACGATCGGGCTTTTCGCGTGATACTCAGGCGCTCCGAAATGAAGGTTGAAACTTTGAATTCCGCGAGCGGGATTTTCGGAATTCCCGCTCTTTTGCCAGCCGAGGTGAACGTTGGAGCCACAGCAGGAAAAACACAACTCGGGCACGCTCGCCTCCGGCCCAGAATACAGCGCCGAAAGCATCAAAGTGCTCGAAGGCCTCGAGGCCGTCCGCAAGCGACCGCACATGTACATCCGCGGCGTCGGCACCGAAGGGTTGCACCACCTGGTCTACGAGGTGGTGGACAACGCGGTGGACGAGGCGCTCGCGGGCCACGCCAGCACGGTCGAGATGACCATTCACACCAACGGTTCGCTCAGCGTCCAGGACGACGGGCGCGGCATCCCGGTGGGCCCGCACCCGACCGAGTCGATGGACACGCTCGACGTGGTGATGACCAAGCTTCATTCGGGCGGCAAGTTCGACCAGGGCAGCTACAAGGTCTCGGGTGGTCTGCACGGCGTCGGCGTTTCCTGCGTGAATGCCTTGTCCGAATACCTCGAGGTCGAGGTGTATCGGAATGGAAAGCTTTATCAGCAACGATATGAGTGCGGCGTGCCCACCGGCAAGGTAGTCCAGGCCGGCCCCACCTCGCTGCGCGGCACCAAGGTGACCTTCAAGCCCGATGCAACGGTCCTGGAAGCGACTGAGTTCAACTTTGATATCCTCTCCAATCGAATGCGCGAGCTGGCGTTCCTTAATCCCGGCCTGCACATCACTATGCGGGACGAGCGCACCGGCAAATCACACGACTTCAAATATGAAGGCGGAATCGTCGCCTATGTCGAGCTGCTGAATACCAACAAGACGCTGATCTTCCCCCAGCCCATCTCGGTGCGCGGCGAGTTGAATGGTTCCGAGGTGCACGTCGCTCTGCAATGGAACGATGGCTTCGACGAGAAGGTGTTCAGCTTCGCCAACAACATCAATACCGTCGACGGCGGGCCGCACCTGATTGGCTTCAAGAGTGCTTTGACCCGCACCGTGATCAAATATGGTGAAGCGAGCAATGCCTGGAAGGAGATCAAGGAATCTCCCTCCGGCGAGGATATCCGCGAAGGCTTGACCTGCGTTGTCTCGGTCAAGATTCCGGGCGCCCAGTTTGAAGGCAACCTGAAGGGCAAGCTGGTCAATACCGAAGCCAAGACGCTGGTCGAGCAGATGGTCGGCGACAAGCTGTCTTCCTATTGGGAAGAGAACCCCGCGATCGCGAAGCGCGTGATGCTCAAGGTCGCCGACGCGGCCCGGGCCCGCATCGCAGCCCGCAAGGCGCGCGAGACGGTGCGGCGCAAGGGGGCGCTCGACTCCGCCTCATTGCCGGGAAAGCTTGCCGATTGCCAGGAGCGCGATCCTTCCAAGTGCGAGCTGTATATCGTCGAGGGGGACAGCGCCGGCGGCTCGGCCAAGCAGGGCCGCGACCGGCGTACGCAGGCGATCCTTCCACTGCGCGGCAAGATCCTCAATGTCGAGAAGGCGCGATTCGACAGGATGCTCGCTTCGGAGTCCATCGCGACGATGATTACCGCGATTGGAACCGGCATTCATGATGAGTTCGCCATTGATAAGCTGCGCTATCACAAGATCATCTTGATGACGGACGCCGACGTCGACGGTTCGCATATCCGGACCCTGCTGCTCACCTTCTTTTATCGCCAGATGCACGACGTGATCGCGCATACCCTCGCCGATGGCGCGCTCAAGCATCACCTCTATATCGCGCAGCCGCCGCTCTACCGGGTATCCAAGGGAAAGAAGGAGCTCTATCTCAAGGACGACGCTGCGCTGGATGCTCACCTGTTGACCCTGGGCACCGAGACCGCGGTGGTGCGCGGGCAGGGCGTGGAGAAACTTTCGGGCGAGAAGCTGAAGGGCTTGCTCGATATCGTTTTGCAATACCGCCGGCTCTTGGGCCGGGTGGACAAGCGGCACGATTCCCGGGTGGTGGATGCCGCGCTCTCGGGCACCCTGCTCGACGCGCAAATGCTGAAAGGCAGCGACGCTCTTCCGGCGCAGGTTACCGCGCTGACGGACGCGCTCAAGAAGGCGCATCCGAATGAGACGCTTGTGGTCTTGGTGGTCCAGGACACGGTGCCCGGCGCCAGCGTGCCTGGCCAAAGCGTCCCCGGAGCCAGGGTTCCCGGAGCCAGCAAGATCCTCGTCAGCCTGGGACACGACGGCGCCATGCGCGACACGCAGCTCGATGAGGCTTTTCTCGCGGGCAAGGACTTCAGCGAGCTCAAGCGGCTGCAAAAGGAATTCAGCGGCCTCGGCAAGGCCCCTTACGAGCTGACCTCCGCCGCTGGCGTGCACGACGCGCAGAATCCAATTGAGCTGGTCGATATGGTCAAGAAGGCTGCCTCCAAAGGCTTCGAGATCCAGCGCTACAAGGGCCTCGGCGAAATGAATCCGGAGCAGCTCTGGGAGACCACCATGGACCCGGCGCGGCGCACGCTGCTCGAGGTGCATGCCGACGACGTGGCCGAGGCGGAGCTGATGTTCACCACGCTGATGGGTGATGCAGTGGAGCCGCGGCGCGACTTCATCGAGAAGCACGCGCTGGACGTCACTAACCTCGATATTTAGCGGTCCTTCGCGCGGTGCATGCCCGGATAGGCGGGCACCAGCGCGTCGCGGCCCGGCAGGCTGTGCGTGCCGGCCGTCGCCTGCACCGTCTGGCGCAGCACCGTCGGAGCGCCCGCCTCTAGCGTCAAGGCCGACAGCCAGACGCGCCGCGCATCGGCGGCGAGGGCGACATAAAGCGTCCCGGGCTCGTCGAAGGCGAGCGGCGTGAGCTGCGGCCCGCTGGCATTTCCCAGCACATGCACGCGCAGCGGCAGCAGCCGGAAGCGCAGGCGGAAGCCCGGCGGTGCCAGCCGCGCGAGCTGCTGGTCGAGCGCAAGCGCGTCCACGAGATACCGGCCGGCATAGCGGGCATCGAGCTCGGCAGCGACCGTACGCAGGCCGTCGAGCAGCCGGGACGTGGGGTCGGCTGGAGGGACCGGCTCTCCCGCGGTTCCCCGTACGGCGATGCAGAGCGCGAGCAACCCGAGGAAGGCAGCGTGCAGCGGCACGCGCGCGCGGAAACCGAGCGCGAAGCGCAGCGACAACGCGAGTGTGAAAGCGGCGAGGGCGATGGCGAGGAGTGTCGCCCAGGCGCCCAGCGGCACGTCCCACGGCAGCGCGGCGCGGAAGAGTCCGCTGCCGCGGAGCCAGGCGATTGCCGGCCGCGCCACCAGCGCCTCTCCGAGCGCCGCGAACCCCGCGTAGACCAGCAGATAGAAAACGCGCACGGTCTTTTTACCTCGTCCCCAAACGTAGTGCCGCGAAGCCGCTCAAGCCTCCGAAGCCGCTAGAGCCGCCGGAGCCCGAGGATCCGGGTCCACGGAGGCGCCGCGTCCGTTGTACTCTGCGTGGCAGATGATGATCGCTCTCCTGATCGCGGCCGGTGCGGCGACGCAACCGCCGGCGAAGCTGTTCATTCCCAAGGCCGTGCGCGACGCGCGCTCGGGCGCGGCCGAGGAGGACGCGTCGCCACCCTCCCTCTTCGGGGCCCCCGACGTGCTCGCCGCGCTCGGGCCGCCGCAGATCCGGGTCGGCGCCTGGGCCGAGTATGCCGTCCGCACAAAGGGACAGGACGACGCGCGCATCAAGCTCTCCATCCTGCCGCCCGCGCTTGAAGGCGGCCGCTATTGGCTAGAGCTCGATCTCGCCACCAGCGCGGCCGCGCCAACCGCAATTCGCCTGCTGGTCCACGGCAGCCCCGCGCGGCCGCAAGACATCGAGCGCGCCACCATCTACGTGAGGGGGCAGGCGCAGCTGGAAGTCCCGCTCGACGAGGTGCATGAGCAGACGGCAGGGGAGGAGGGCGCCAGGCCGTCGGGCGCGGTCCTCCGCAAGCGCAAGCCCGAGAGCGTGAAGACGGCGGCCGGTTCTTTCGCCAACACAGAGGTGGTCGATGTGGCCGAGACGCGCATCTGGCGCTCGCCGAAGGTGCCACTGTGGGGTCTGGTCCAGTCGAAGAGCCGCGGCCAGAGCGTCGAGCTGATTGGCTACGCCAGCGCGGGCGCGCACACGCTCATTCAGGGAAACGGCAGCGAGAGCATGAAGTAATAGCCGCGCACCTGGCTGTTGATCGCATTCATCATCTCCGGATGGGTCTTCATCAGCCAGAGGCCACCCACGGCGAGACCGCCCAGCAGCGTCGCCAGGAGGAGGCCGGTCTCGGTGAGCGCCTGCCCGCGCTGGCCCAGAAGCGTGCGGAGCCGCGCGCGAAACTTCAAGAGCGGCCGATTCACTTCACGCCGCCCTGCAGTTTGTTGACGAAGACAGCCGAGCCCGTCTCGCCGCTCTTGCCCGACTCCGCCAGCGCCTGGATCGCGACCGACAGCGTGACCTCTCCCTTGCTGAACAACGTCATTCCCGCACTCGATTCGTCCTGGTGCTCGGCGTAGCCCTCTTTGACCAGCCGCTCGCGATAGAAAGCCACCGTCTGCGCCGTGGTGAGCGAGGTGACGAACTGGGCCGACTCGGCATGAGCGCCCTGGTCTTCCGAGCGATAACCCAGGAACGCGCGATTCTCATCGGGGACCGGAAAGGTGGCGGACCTGGCGCCGCGGAGCAGCTGCGGAGGCTTGCGCGGATTGGTAATGCCGACCATCACCATGGTCTGCCCGTCGGCCTGCGGCACCGCGGTAATGAAGCGTTGCAGTCCGTCCTCAGGGTCGAAGACCGAGACGTGCGCCACCGGCTCCTCGGGCGAAACGATGGGAGTCAGGCTCCGGTCGATGAAAGCCTGCGCGTAGAATTCAATCACCTTCCGCGGTTCATCCTTTGTATAGAAGATCGAGAGTTGCATCGGCTGGCCATTGACCACCAGCGAATCGCCGACCGGGATCTCGCCGTCCTTTGCATAAGCGAGATCGTCGGTGGCGCGAGAGGGCCGGCCCCCCGCTGCGTGCGCTGCCGGAGTGAGCGCGCCGCCAGCCCAGGCGCCCCCGAGCAGCACGGCCAGAGCGCCCGCGAGCGCCAGCAAGGTCCGGAGGGCTCTCATCGGTTGCAGCTCGCTTTGTACCGGCGCGACCGGTTGGATTCCTGCGCGCGAGTCGCGCCCGCGAAGTAATGCCCGCGGCACTGGTAGGTCCTGACGTATTCATTCTGCTGCGTGATCCGGTTCTTCGGATTCGCCAGACTCGCATTCATCGCCTCGGGATAGTTGGTCCCTCCCGAGCTGCGCCAATAGACGGTGTTGATACGATAAGGGAGCGTATAGCGGGTGCGGTCTACGCGGTCGCCCATGGTCTCGAACTTGTCGAGATATTGGGGCGAGGTCGCGGTGCTGGTCACGTCCCCGATGCGCTGGGTCGCGCACGGTCCCCCGGTGCATTGTCCGGGCACGAACGAGGCGTCGGCCTTCTCCGGCGGAAGGATGGTGATGGGGCCTTTCTGCGGGCCGTCCATCAACTCGGTCGAGAAGATGTCGGGCAGCCGCCCGCCGAGGAGAAACTGCGAGATCCCCGAGCCGGCGATCGTGTTGATGACGCCGTTCAGCTTGTTGAACCAGGACATCCGCTTGAGGCCAAAGAAAGCGATCTTCTCTACCTGCGCACTCACCTGCTTCTCGACCGTTGGATAGGTCTGCAGCGGAGAGACCGCGACATTGCTGGGCCCGCCGTCGGTGGTGTACTGCGCCGGTTTGGGCCACGCCTTCCAGGTATCGAAGACCAGCTGCATCGGCTTCTCCGACGGCAACGGGGTCTGGAAAGTGAAGTTGGTCATCAGTTTGGAATGGTCGAGGTCATTGCCTCCCTTCCTTCCCAAAAGATCTCCGCCCTTGAGAATGGACGAGGCCTGCTCGTCGTGCCGCGCGTGCACCAGGGTTACCCGCGCCGTCGCCTTGCCGTGAACATTGAATTGCTCGCGCGCCATTTCCCCATCAACGGTCTTCGAGACAGCGCCGATGATCAGCGAGATGAAAGTCTGCAGGGGGTTGTTGCCTGGCGGTGGCCGGAGGTTTCCCAGCGAAACCTTCTGCGAGGTGGTGTCTACAGTCGCCTTCCATTGAATGTTCGACGCCAGCGGATACATCATTAGACCCGTGTAACTGATGTTGATGGCCGACGGCGACCGCAGGTCTACGAAGCGAGCTTGGACATCAGCGTCGATCTGCTGCGGCGTGCGGAAGACGGTCGTTTCCCAGAGGGAGAAGCGCGCTGCCTCGGAGGCTTTGAGCTTCAGCACCAGGATGTCGGTGATGGCCGCCGACCACATGACGATGAGGATCAGGCAGGGAAAGATGATGGCCGCTTCGACGAGTGCCGAGCCGCGCTGGTCATGAAGTGTTTTCATCAATGCATGAGGAGAGTGGAGAGGCCGGGGACCTTGCCGAAGGCGAGCTTGGCCGCCGCGTTGGACTCGAGCACTGGCATCAGCCGCGCCCCCCAGAGGGGATTAAAGAAGTTGGGTTGCTCTTTCCAGTCGCCGGGCCGGTGGTAATAGACCTGCGCGGCGGCAAAGGCATTGAGTCCCTTATGCAGGGCCGGGAGGCCGGCGACCTTGGGCCAGTCGGAATTGGTGTAGCTGAAGTCGACGTTGCCGCGGCCCGCGCCCTTGCCATTGAAGCTGAACTTGCGGCCGAAGTATTTCCTGGCGCCGTCCTCGGCGTTGTAGTCGCGGCCTTCCTTGGCGAGACCAATCACCACGTCCGGCTGGGCAAAATTGCCGAGCGCGCCGGTGGGGCCGAGACCCGGCATCGCCCCCGCGCGCGGCGCGAAATAGACATAGGGAGAGAGCAGGAACAGGCGTTTGTCCGGATTGGGCGTGCTCTTCTTCGCGATCGCGTCCATCGCCTTCAGCACTGGCTTGAGCAAGAGGAGGGTAGCGAGGGTTTTCTGGCCAAATCCCTTCGGCTCCCAGACTTTTGAGTAGGACTCCTTGAAGGGCGTGACGGTATTGAAGATCTGATCCATCGCCACAAAGGTGAAGACGGGGATCTGCGTATGAAGAAACCAGCAATTCGCCGCCGCCTGCAGCCGATCGCCGGCCCAGACTTGCGCCTGTGCCCTGGTGACCGCGCCGCTGCCGCCGCGGGGCTGGAATCCGCCCAACTCGGTGCGCGCGACCGCGCCCAACTGAACGCAAATGACCTTGATCCTCCAATGCCGGCCGAAGGGCGAGAAGGATGGATCCCGCATCCGGTCGCCGTAGGCCACCCAGGGCTGCCGCGCTGAATTCGCCACCTCGAGCATGTGCAGGCGCGCCTCCTGAACGGCGTCATTTTGCGCGTTCAGCAGGATCTTCGCCGTCTCGATCGTGTTTTGAATCATGGTCAGATGTCCGCGCGCCTGGGCAAAGACGGCCATATTGGCGAGCGGGATCAGCGTGGGCCAGATTGGCTTGTACGGATGCGCCGTGGAATCTCCCGAGTGTGCTTCCGGCACCATGCTCTGCGCGAGCCGGCCGCCATAGACCGACCACCAGGCGCCTTCCTGCAATCCATAAAGAACGAGATTGGCCGCTGACAGGATGGGGGTCAAAAGCGCAACCGCCACGTCCATCAGCCGCATCAGTACCTCCATCACCTTCTGGATGGCGCCGACGACCACGCCTATGTAGGGGATGAGTTTCGCTATCGTCATCAATGGACTGATACCGGCCCAGAGGAAGTGAGCCCAGGCGAGGTACGAAGTGGCCGCCATGATCGACGCGTAATGCACCACCATGGCGCGATTTGTATAAGCGGTGAAATTGAGTACGCGCGCCTCGACCGCGGCCTGCGAATAAGCTGCGGAGTCTGCCGCCGTCTGCAGCTGCACCTTGTCGTAGACCGCGCGGCCCAGGTTCACCGTGCCGAGCACGCAGAGCATCAGCACCAGTCCGAAGATGGCCGCGAGCACCAGAGTCTGGCCCTCTTCGTCGCGCCGCAACCGGTAGAGCAGGTGATTCATTTGTGCGCCCAGCGCCGGTAAGGGTTTGATTGCATGCGCATTGAGTACCAGGCGTCGACGGGCATGAAGTAATGGCCGGTGTTGCCTAGCAGCGATAGGCCGGCCAGGTTGACGCCTTCGGGGGTGCCGTCGGGAACATTGTGACCGAGGGCCATGGCGCGGGCCACGGCCACCGCGTCGGGACCCTTCTGTGAGCCGAGCTTGGGCCCGGTCAGATCCCAGCCCTGCCAGGTGCGCAGGCCCCCGGCCCTACCGAGCCTGGACGCCATCCAGATGGTCTGGACGAGCTTGTTCGCGAAGGGGACTTTCATTTCGTAGAGGTAGCGGACTTGCAACGAGAGCAGCGTGTGCGGAAGCACCGCCGGACGCACGTCGTCGAAGTCGAGCTCCTTGCCATTCAATTGCTGCCCGAACTGGGTGAAGGCGGCGTCGGTCGGACTCCAGACGAAGACGCGCACCTGCCCGAGCCCGAAGGGTCGCAGGACCTGGTCCTTGAGCTTGAATTGCACCAGCGACCTGGCGATGGCGGCAAAGCTGTCGGTGCGGCCGAAGGTCGGCAGGATGGCCAGCACCGCGGCGTCGTGCATGGGGCCGTCGGAGAAGCCGTTCGAGCTGCCATTGTTGCCGTTCATCACGATGCCGGCGCGGGCGGCCGAAAACGCCGCGTACTCGGCCATGATGCGCGCCTGCTGCAGCTGCGTGAGCTGGATGGTGCAGAGGAGCAGGAAGATCATCGCGGGCAGGATGATGGCCGCCTCCACCACCGCCTGACCCGATTCGCTGCGTCGCGGACTCGTCACGGAAGGAAGCATAGATCAGACGTCGCGCGGGCCTCATCGGACGATCGGACGCGCTGCCCGGATGCGGCGCCGCGGCGTATGATCGGCTTCATGCTTGCCCTCCTCGCGGCCGCGCCGTTTCTCGTCACCATGCTCGACCCGGGCAACTCGCACTTTGCGCGCGAATCGCTGTTGAAGGATCTGCCTGCGCAGGTCAAGCGGGCCCTGCCGCACCCGGAGCTGGCGAAGGTCCTCGAGGGGCCGCTCGAGTTCTCTCTCGATCAGGCTCGCGACTACGCGCGCAAGGAGAAGTCGCGCTACCTGCTGTACGCGCAGTGCGGGCTGGTCATCGAGGCGCTCAAACAATGCGACGCGCACATCAAGTATTGCGCGCACTCCTGCGAGCTGTGGGTCTTCGAGACCGACGGCATGAGGCAGCTCGGGCACGCGCGGGTGCCCGGCGACAAGGGCGGCACCGACGCGGTGAAGAATCTTTTGCAGCAGCTGATTCCCGCGCTCGAGCCGCTGCAGCAGAGCATTCGCGAGCTGCTCGTGCAGCAGGACGCAGAGCGGCAGGCGGCGCTCGAGGCCGAACGCGTGGGCCGCGATCTCAAGCTCGCCGATGCCGAGCGGGCCGCCGCGGCCCAGCGAGTTTCGATGGCGGTTCAAGCAGCGCAGCGGGCGCAGGACACTGCGGCGCGTGCGGGCGACGAGCAGGCGCGGAAGGCGGCTGAGAAGGCAACCCGGGTCGCCGCGCAGGAGGCCGAGCGCGAGCGCATCTTGCGAGACCGGGCGGCGGCCCTGGCGCTCGCCGAGGAGCAGAAGCAGAGCCAGCAAGCGGACCAGGCTGGGCGCGCGCTTGCGGCGCAGCGGCAGAAGCGGCTTGCGGCCGAGCGGGCCGTGATGGCGCGCGTGATCCACCTGGTGCCGGGGCAGACGGTGGCGGTGCTGGAAGTGGAGAACGACCTCTCGGGAGGGGCGCGCAACCAGGTCAACTCCGGGACCGTCACCGATAATTTGCGCCAGCGAGTGCAGAAGGCGGGCCTGGGTCTGCTGGTGATGGACCGCGACGCGATCCTGCAGATCCTGACCGCCAACGAGAAGAAGGTGCTCGACTGCCAGGCCAACTGCGAGACGCTGCTCGGCGGGATCCTGCGCGCCGATTACGTGATCAGCGCGCGGCTCGCCCGTGACAAATCGAAGTTCAAGCTGGCGCTCCTGATGTACCGCTCGAAGGACGGCGCACTGCTCTCGGACGCCTCGGCGCTAAGCGACGATCTGGCCGGCCTCGACCGCAAGGCAGCGGCGGCGAGCACAGATCTCTTGTCCGTCTTCCCCGTCGCCCGCTAAGGTGCGCCGCGCAGCCCATCTGGACCCTTGCTGGGGCGTCGTCTAAAGGCAGGACGCGGGACTTTGAATCCCGCTATGATGGTTCGAATCCATCCGCCCCAATTC
>JANYKT010000155.1 GCA_025358085.1 Deltaproteobacteria bacterium
CGCGCGCGACTACGAAGAGCCGGACGGCTACGTCATCGAGGTCATCGAGCTCTGGAAGTGAGCCGGGTGCGGCTGGCGTCCTTTCCGAACGTCGCCATCGGCCGCATGGTCTGTGAACTCCTGCGCAACAATGAAATCGACGCGGTGGTGAGCGGGGAGCACTTCGCCGGCGTCGAGCCGCTGCTCAGCGCCGGCGGCTTCTCGGAAGCCATCGTGATGGTGCCTTCCGATCAGCTGGACCGCGCGCGTGAACTCTATGACGCCTACTTCGCCGGCGAGACGGTGCATTAGCAATGCCGGAGTTGCCGGATATCACCGTCTATATCGAGGCGCTCGTGGCGCGGGTCGTTGGGCAGCCGGTGCAGGCGCTGCGAGTGGCCAGCCCTTTTGTCGTGCGCAGCTTCGATCCGCCACTCAGCGCGATTGTCGGCAAGCAAGTGGTGAAGCTGCACCGCCTTGGAAAGCGCATCGTCTTCGAGTTCGAGGAAGATCTCTTTCTGGTGCTTCACTTGATGATCGCCGGACGGCTCAAGTGGCTGGACCGGGGAGCCAAGGTGCCGGGCAAGCTGGGTCTCGCGGCCTTCGATTTCCCTTCTGGCACCCTGCTGCTGACCGAGGCGGCCTCCAAGAAGCGCGCCTCACTGCATCTGGTCCGCGGTTTCGAGGCGGCCCGCGCCATGGACCGCGGCGGCATTGACGTATTGAACTGCTCATTGGCGCGATTCACGGAGCTGCTGGTCTCCGAGAATCATACGCTCAAGCGATCGCTGACCGACCCGCGGCTCTTCTCCGGTATCGGCAATGCCTATTCCGATGAGATCCTGCATCGCGCGCAGTTGTCCCCGGTGCAGCTGACGCAAAAGCTTGATCGCCCGGAGATCGCCCGGCTGCACAAGTCCGTCAAAGGGGTTTTAGTCGAATGGACCGAGCGCCTGCGCGAAGACGCACACGGCGAGTTCCCCGAGAAGGTGACCGCGTTCCGCAAGGAGATGGCGGTGCACGGCAAATACAAGCAGCCCTGCCCGGTGTGCGGCACCGCGGTGCAGCGCATCGCGTATGCCGATAACGAAACCAACTACTGCCCGCGCTGCCAGACCGAGGGCCGCATCCTCTCCGACCGTTCGTTGTCGCGGCTCTTGCACAGCGACTGGCCGAAGAACATCGACGAACTAGAAAACAAGCTGCCCACCCGTGCGCCGAAGCCGCTCCCGCTCCCGGAGGAATGAATGGAAGAGCGAATCATCGAGTTGGAGCTGCGATCTTCCGAGCAACAGCGGCTGCAAGAAGAGCTGAGCGCGGTCCTGTACACTCAACAGCAGGAACTCGACAGGCTCCGCGCTGAAGTCGCAGCGCTCCGCTCGCGCCTCGACGACTCGCACTCTGTCGGCCCCGCCGAAAAGCCTCCGCACTTCTAGTCGATCGCTCCGCGGCTGGACAGCCGCGCCGCAGTTCACGGGCCGACAGGACAGGTCCTTGTGCCTTGATCTCCCGGCGTGTCGTCACCAGCGGTTTGAAAACTCGTTGCACGAGAGAGGTCTCGAATACTCCGATGGGCGATGCTCGCCTTGTTGATCCTTTTTGGACCAGCCACTCCCTCGTTCGCGAAGGAGGCCAAAAGCCCGGCGGCGACTGCCGATGAGAAAACGCTTCACGACTTCAAGATCACCACAAAGGTGATGAAAAGGCCGGCTCAGGCGCCGGCCACGGACGGAGCGTCAATCTTCGAAGGCGTCGCTCGGCAAGACGCGCTTTGCAGTCGGGCGCGGGACGCGCTTGCGTTGCGGACGCGGGCCGGCGCCGGCGAGACGGCGGCCGGTGGCGGCGAGCGCGCGATACTCCGGCAGGTGCGGCTGCAGCAACGCGCGCTGCATCATCTTCTCGTCGGCACCCGCGGGGATATGGATGGGCTTGCCGGTATTGGGGTGATAGCCGGAGTAGTACATATCAGTTGCCAGGGTCATCGGCGTGGGCGTGAAGTCCTGCACCTGCTGCGGGCGCCAGCCGTTCTCCTCGAGGAAATCGGAGAGCTCGACCATGTCCTTCACCTCGCAGCCCGGATGGCCGGAGATGAAATAGGGGACGAGATACTGCTCCTTGCCCGCCTCATCCGAATACTTCTCGAACAGCTCCTTGAAGCGCATGAACTGGTCCACTTCCGGCTTCTTCATCACGCGAACGACATTGGCACTGATATGCTCGGGCGCAATCTTCAAGTGCCCGCCGACGTGATTGGCGACCAGCTCGCGGATGTATTCGTCGCCATGCACCGGATCGGCGAAGGCCACGTCGTAGCGCACGCCCGAAGCAACGAAAGCGCGCTTGACGCCGGGTAGGGCGCGCGCCTTCTGCATCAATTGAATCAAGGGCCCGTGATCGGTCCCGAACTTCTCGCAGACGCTGGGATAAACGCACGATGCGCGGCGACACTCCTTGTGCCAGGCGTCGTCCGTGCAGACCATGTGCCACATATTGGCGGTGGCCCCGCCGATATCGCTGACGATGCCGGTCCAGCCGGGCAGGTCTTTCAATCCCTCGATCTCGCGAAGCACCGATGCCTCGGAGCGACTGACCACGTCGCGTCCCTGGTGTTCGGTGATGCAGCAAAAGGAGCAGCCGGCTGCGCAGCCGCGCATGATGGTAACGCTGAAGCGGATCTGCTCCCAGGCGGGGATCTTGGCCTCGCCATACATCGGGTGCGGCAGTCGCGTGAACGGCAGCTCATACTCAAAGTCGATCAGCTCGGTCGACGGCGGCTCGGCGGGCGGATTGATATAGACGATCTGCCCGCCGTGTTTCTGGATCAGGATCCGCGCGTTGTCGGGGTTGTGCTCGAGATGATATTGACGCGAAAACTCGGCATAAGCCTTCTTGTCGGCGGTAATCTCTTCATAAGACGGCAGCCAGATTTCGGCACGGTCCCGCTCGCCGGCGAGCCAGCGCCAGGACTGGTCGATATCATCCCGGTATCTGCGCGCGGTGCCCCGCACATCGGTCAAGCCGGAGAGGTCTTCGCCGGATACGAGCCGGCGCGCGATCTCGATGATGGGCTGCTCGCCCATTCCATAGACGAGGATATCGGCGGGACAATCGATCAGGATGCTGTGGCGGACCCGGTCGCTCCAGTAATCATAGTGGGCGAGCCGCCGCAGCGACGCTTCGACGCCGCCGATCACGACCGGAGTATCGGGATACGCCTTCTTCAATCGGCGCGCATAGACCGCGGTGGCGTAATCGGGGCGCTTGCCGGGCGCGGCGTCCGGGGTGTAGGCGTCGCTCGAACGGCGCCGCTTGCCGGCCGTGTAATGATTGACCATTGAATCCATGTTGCCGCTCGAGACGCCAAAAAAGAGCCGCGGCTTGCCGCAGGCCTGGTAATCGCCCAGGCCGCTCGCCTCATCCCAGCGCGGCTGCGAGATGACCCCTACCCGGAATCCGCGGGCCGCCAGCAGCCGGCCGATCAGCGGTACACCGAAGGTGGGGTGATCGACATAGGCGTCGCCGTTGACGAGCACGATGTCGAGCTCGTCCCAGCCGCGTGCGCGGGCCTGGTCGAGCGTGGTCGGGAGATACGCCTCCGGCCCGGGCCTGGGCGGTTGCTTTTTTTTGCCGAGCTGGACGATTTGATTCTGGGGAGCCATTTTGCGGAGAGCCTTTATAACGTCGGGCGAGGTGCAGGCAATGCCGTGTCCTGACTCGCGGGGGGCCCTTCTGGTATCTTGCGGCCCTTGAAACGGAGCGCAACCTGATGTCAGAACCAACTGCCGAGACTCGGCCAAGCACGCCCTTCCCTCTCGAGACCGTCGTTGTGTCGGCGCCGGCCGATCCACTGGACGGCGACTGGTCCGAAGGGCTGCGCGGGCCGGTGCGACCGCTGGGGATCCCGGCCCCGCGGCTGCTGTCCGCGGCAGGAATTTCGCCGGAGCTCGAGCCGGCAGTGGCAGCAACGGCAGGTGGCACCGTGACCGCCTTTCAGCCAGCTGAAGCCGCGCAGGATGAAATGGTCGAGGCTCCAGACGCCTGGTCAGTCGCTGGAGATGACCCGTTGCACTCGGTGCCGCCGCCGGTTGCCCAGCACAGGGCCGAAGCTGACGCGAACGGAAGCACGCTCGCGAACGCCGTCGCGGCGGCCTCCGCGCAGCACCTGGAGGTCAGCGCGCTCGCCGCGCTCTTGCCCGAAGATGGAGTCGTCGAGCCTCCGGGCTCGCTCGAGTTGCAGGAGGCAGTGGTCGAGCTGCCCGCCTCCGATGCGTTGGCCGGTTCCGACTTCGAGTCGGCTCCGCCGCCAGAAGAGGCCGAACCAGAGGGCGACACAGAGGGTGCGGCAGCATTGCGCGCGAGCGAGGACGCCGCACACGCAAGCGGGCCAGCCGCGCACCTCCCCCTCGATGCGCACGAGGGTGTCGTCGAGTTGCCGGCCGCCGAGGCTCTCGACGCGCAAGACGGCGAGCTCGTCGAGGCAGAGCGGCTCCCACCGTTCGAGGAGAGCGCACCGCACGCGGAGGCGGACGCCTGGGTACAGGCCATCACCGCCCACGCTCCTGCCGAGACGGGCGGCCCTTTCTGGAACAACGTAACTCCGATCTGCCAGACGGCCGAGGGTACAAGGGCGCCGGCGGCTCAGGCCTCTCCGGTCTGGTCCGACGCAACCGCAGCCGAGGCACAGCCGGTCTGGCCCGGAGCGGTCCCTGCCGAGGCGCAGCCGATCTGGTCCGACGCGACCGCAGCCGAGGCGCAGCCGGTCTGGTCCGACGCAACCGGGCCGCATTTGGAGAGCCCAGTCGCCGAGCAGGCTCCCGCGCCAGCCGCCCCCTCCGGATCGCCCGCGGCGCCGGACTGGAGCGCTGTCTCCTCGGGACCGGACTGGAGCTCGCCGGTTGGCGCACCACCCGCGACTCAAGACGGCTGGGGCGCTCCGCCGCCGGTCGCCTCCGAATCCGCCTGGACCCAAGGCGCTCCGATCGCGCCCGCCTCGGACTGGCAGGCCGCCGCGGTTCCGGCGGCCCAGGTCGCAGCCTCGCCGGGCGTCATGGATCAGCTGCCTGCCGACGAGCCTGAGCCTCCGATGTTGGAGTCGAAGGCAGCTCTGTTCGCACCGCTCGCGCAGGGCGAGTCGCTGGCGGCGGAAGATTCCGTCGTCATCGACAGCGACCCCGACCTGCCGGTGCCTTTCGAGGAGCCCTTCCGCGAGCCCCTGGCGCAGATCGAGACGGTGGGCGGATTGTCAGTTGCAGGCGAGCACCGCGTGGCGGTCCACACGCGCGGAGGGCGCACGCTGCGCGGCTCGGTCCGCGACATCGACTTGTCGAAGTCACAGTTCCGCCTCCAGCCGCAAGGCGGCGAAGGTCCAGAGGCCGTCTATCACGCGGAGGTAAAGGCCATCTTCTTCATGCTGTCTCCAGGCGAGAAACCGCACGCAGCCTACGGCAACAAGGTCCGCATCACCTTCGCCGACGGCCGCGCCATCGACGGCACCCGCGATGGTGCCGAAGGCAAGCACGGCTTCTTCCTGGTACCCGCAGACGCCGCGCGGACCAACACGCGCCGGATCTACGTCGCGCGCGACGCCATCACCGACCTCAAGGACGGCTGACCGCGCGAAGCTAGTGAAGATACTTGTCGCTGCCGGTCTTGCCGCGGCGGCCTCTGAACGGATCGTCGCCATCCTCGCGCCGCACCACGCGCAGCTTTCCCCGGCGCAGGCGGCGGTCCAGCCACCACATTTGCGCGCGCAACAGCAGATGTCGCGAGGAGAGCCCGCCAGCGAAAAGCACGCCCGCGCCCAGCCCGAATAGCTGCGGCAGGTACGGAACCCAGCCGCGCATGAGCATGAAGAGCACGGTCATGCCGGCCGAGAGAGGCAGCATGAAGCGGGCCCGCACCGGCACTACGTAAAGCAGGATCTGCGCGTCGGGCTGCTGGATGGCGAAGGCGGCGATCAGCGCCTCGATGGCCGCCCAGTTGCCGAAGTATTGCGCCCCGCGGACCTGCGGGGAGACCAAGCCGACCAGCGCGGTGGCGAGCGCCGCGAGCGCCGAAGTGGCGAAGTAAAAGGTGACGAAGCGGCGCGTTCCCCAGCGCTGCTCCAGCGCTGAGCCGATCATCCACAGGCCCAGCAGGGCGAAGAGCAGGTTGATCGGGTCGGTGTTGAAGAAGGTGTACGTGAACGGCTGCCAGACCTTGCCGTGAAAGACATCCAGCGGCGTGAAGAGCAGAAGGCGCGCGAATTGGCCGCGCCATTCCTCGCCCAGCACGAAAGGCAGGACCGAGGCCGCGAGCGTGACCACGCCCAGCCACTTCACGCCGCGGGTCAGCGGAGGGATCCCGAAACCACCCATAGACTGTCCGCTGCGTGGGCTCATCGAAGGGAAGCTTAAGCAGCTAAGCCCGCGCGCGCTCGCGGTAGAACAGCGTGATCGTCAGGCAGTGAAACTCCTTGTCGGAGCTCTGCGTGACGATCTTGTCGACGATTTCAAGCTGCGTGTGGTCGGTGAGCCAGCGCGTGATGTTGTCGCCCATGGCCTCCCGATCGCGCGCGAGCGTGGTGCTGAAGACTTTCATGCCGGTGAAGATGGGGATGCTCACGAGCGGATCTCCTGGCGAAGCTCGCGCACGATGGACGCGACTTCGCTCTCGGTCAAGGTGCGGGTTGCCGCCTTTGCGCGCGCGAGCACGCCCTTGGCGAGCGGCTCGTCGGCGGGGATCTCGTGGCGGGCGAGCCAGTGCTTGACGTTGGAGAGGCCGCTCATGGGGCCCACTTCGATCTGCTGCTCCTTCCCGAACTCGCCCGCGGGGACGCCCGAGTAAATGCGGTCGGCGAGCCACTTGTCGCCTTTGCGCTGCGCCTTGATGATGGCAGCCGCGTGAACGCCGGTGGCGGTGCGGAATGCGTCTCGACCGACGACCGGATAATTGGCCGGCAAGACGTGGCCAGTGCATTCGGCGGCCAGCTCGGTGAAGCGCACCAGGGAGTGCATGTCGCGCGGTCCGTAGACGGGGTGACCGAGGAGCTTGAGATTGACCAGCAGCTGATCGGTTGCCGTATTGCCGACGCGCTCGCCGATGCCGCCCGCGCAGCCGTGCAGCCGTGTGGCACCGGCGGCGCCGGCGGCGAGCGCGTTGGCGAGAGAGAGGCCGCGGTCATTGTGACCGTGCCAGTCGAGGCCGATGTCAGGGCCCGCGACTTCGCGCGCGAAGCGCACCAGCGCGGCGGCGCCCTCGGGCGTGGCGTGGCCGACGGTGTCGCAGAGGCACAAGCGCCGCGCGCCCGCCTCGATGGCGCTCTTGAAGAGCCGGCGCAGGTCGTCGGGCTTCGAGCGCGTGGTGTCCTCGGTGACGTAGGTGACCGCGAGGCCCTGCGCGACCGCGAACCGGATAGCGTCGACCGACTGCTTCTCGATGAACGCGAGGTCCCACTCCTCGGCGAACTGGCGAATGGGCGAGCTGCCGATGAAGGCGTAGACCTCGAGCGGAACGCCCGTCTCCTGCTGCACCTCGGCGGCCGGCACGATGTCGGCGATGACCGTGCGGCAGGCGACATTGGCGCGGATGCTCAGCTTCGCATCGCGGATCTCCTCAGCCAGCCGCTTCACCGCCGCGCGCTGGTGCGGCCCGGCCCCGGGGAGCCCGACGTCGAGCTGGTAGACGCCCAACTCGTCGAGCAGGTGCAGCAGCTCGATCTTTTTGCCGATGGGCGGGTCGATTGCGCTCGGGCTCTGGATGCCGTCGCGCAGCGTCTCGTCCAGCACCAGCGTCTGCGAGAGCGCGCTTTTGTCGCTGCCGTTCCAGTCGTGGAAGAGGTCCGTGGACACGCGCTTTACTCTACGCCGACTCGAGCAGCAGCGCGATGCCTTGCCCGCCGCCGATGCACGCTGAGCCGATGCCGCGCTTCGCGCCGCGCCGCTTGAGTTCGTAGAGCAGGTGCGCGGTGATGCGGGCGCCCGAGGCTGCGAGCGGGTGGCCCACCGCGAGGGCGCCGCCGTCGACGTTGCTCCGCTCGCGATCGAGGCCCAACTCCTTCTCGACGGCGAGAACTTGCGGCGCGAAGGCCTCATTCACCTCGAACAAGTCGAAGTCTTTCAACGATGCCTGGTGCCGGTCGAGCGCGCGGCGGATGGCCGGCGCGGGGCCGATGCCCATGATCGAGGGGTCGCAGCCCGAGATGCCCCAGCCCGTCAACCGGCCGATGGGGGCGAGGCCGCGCTTCTCGGCGAACGCGCGCGTCGCGAGAATGAGCGCGCCCGCACCGTCGCAGATCCCCGAGGCCGCGCCCGCGTGGATGACGCCGTCCTTCTTGAAGACCTTGGGCAGCTTCGCCAGCGACTCGACGGTGGTGTCCGGCCGGTTGTGCTCGTCGCGCGCGAAGTTGACGACGGCGCCGCGCTTTCCGGGCAGCTCGATGGGCGCGATCTCTTCGGCAAAGCGCCCGCTCTCCTGCGCCGCCGCGAAGCGCTTCTGCGACGAGACCGCATACTCGTCGACCTCGCGCTGGCTGATCCCGTATTTGACCGCAAGGTTCTCCGCGGTCATCGCCATCGGCAGGCCGTTGTAGCTGTCGGTGAGCGCCTCCCAGAGCGCATCCTCGAGCTTGGGCGCCTTGCCGAGCGGCACGCCGAAGCGCAGGCCGCGCGCGACGTGCGGCGCCTGCGACATGTTCTCGCTGCCACCGACAAGTGCGCACTCGGAGTGGCCCGCGAGCATCTCCAGGGCGGCGTCGATGATGGCCTGGAAGCCCGAGCCGCAGAGGCGATTGACGGTCAGCGCCGGCACCGATTGCGGCAGCCCCGCCTTCAGGCCGACGTGCCGCGCGAGATAGATGGCGTCGGGGCTGGTCTGCATGACGTTGCCGAAGACCACGTTGTCAACGTCCTCCGGCTTCACGCCCGACTGCTTGAGGGCCGCCTTGGCCGCGTGCACGGCGAGGTCGGTGGCGCTCTGGTCCTTGAGGGCGCCACCGTAGGTGCCGAAGGGCGTGCGCTTGGCGGCGAGGAAGACGAGGTCGGTCGGGATGGGCTTCATTCAAGTCTCCGATGCAGGGCGCGGAGTCCTAGTTGCGCCCGCGCGCGGGTCAGGTGGCGAGCTTTTACAGTCTAGGAATGTCGCCGCACCGGCGCACTCCCGCTCAAGCGCCTTCTGCCACGGATGCGACGGTTGAGAAAGCCCAACAACTCCCGGTCCCCGCGAGCGCGGTAGCTTTCCGCCGATGACTGGGCGTCCTGCCCGTCGCAAGGAGACGCAATGAAGATCGCCACCCGAATCGATGCGCTGTGGACCGCACGCTCTTTGCTGCTCGTTGCTGTCTTTGCGCTGGGGTCCTCGAGCGCGCGCGCGGCCGACCCGGCCGGCAAGGAAGTGGTGGTCGCGCCCGACGCGCCCAAAGCCGTCGGGCCCTACTCGCAAGCGGTGAAAGCCAACGGCATGGTCTTTGTCGCCGGCCAGCTGCCGCTCGATCCGAAGACAGGTTTGCTGGTGACAGGAGGGATCGAGCAGCAGACCGAGCGCGTGATGGAAAACGTCAAAGCCATCCTCGCCGCGAGCGGCCTGACGATGCGGAGCGTGGTGATGAGCAGCTGCTTCCTCACCAACATGGACGACTTCGCAAAGTTCAACGCGGTCTACGCGAAGTACTTCCCTAGCGCGCCACCCGCGCGCGCCACGGTCGGCATCAGCAAGCTCGCCAAGGAGGCGCAGGTCGAAGTCGCGGTCATCGCCGTCCAGTAGTCTCGCCGCGACGCATCGGTAGCCGCTGCCGACGATTTCGGTGGTCGCCTGCCGCGCTACCCTTGCAGCCGCGCGAGCAGTTCCTGGCCGACCTGCTCGGTCGTCGCCGCCGGGCCGCCCAGCTGCGTGACCAGATCGGGAGTGTGCGCTCCCTCGCGGACCTGGGCTTCGACCGCGGCGTTCAGCTCCCGCGCAGCCGCGCCGTGGCCGAGGTGCTCGAGCATCATCGCGCCGCTCAGCGCCATCGCCAGAGGGTTCGCTTTCCCTTGGCCGGCGATGTCCGGCGCGCTGCCATGCACCGGCTCGAAGAGCGACACGCGCCCCGGGTGGATGTTTCCCGAAGCCGCGATGCCGAGCCCGCCCGTGAGCGCCGCGCCCAGGTCGGTGACGATGTCGCCGAACAGGTTGTTGGTGACGATGACCTGGTATTGCTCCGGCGCGCGAATCAGGTCCATGGCCAGCGCGTCGACGTACATCGCCTTGGCTGCGATTCCGTCATATCTCCTGCTCACCTCGGCGAAGACCCTCCGCCAGAGGCCGTGGCCGTGCAGGAGCACGTTCGCCTTGTCGGCCATGCAGACTTTCCGCAGGCCCGCGGTCCGCGCGAAGGTAAATGCGGCCTCGATGATGCGCTCCACACCTTTGCGCGTGTTGACCTCGACCTCCTGCGCGACCTCGTCCGGGGTGCCCTTCTTGAAGGTCCCGCCGGTGCCCGTGTACAGGCCCTCGGTGTTCTCGCGCAGGACGGTGAACTGCAGCTCGCGACGACCCTTGCCCTTCAGCGGACTCAACCGGTCGTCGAACAGCAGGCACGGGCGCAGGTTGATATAAAGGTCCAGCTCGAAACGCATGGCGAGCAAGATCCCCTTGGCGTGCTCATTCGATGGGACCCGCGGATCGCCGACAGCGCCGAAGTAAATGGCCGCATAGTCGCGCCGCAACGTCTCCATGAATCCAGCAGGCAGGATGGTGCCGTCGCGCAGAAAGCGGTCAGCGCCAAAGTCGAACCACTCGAACGAGAGCCCAAGCCCATGCTTGCTCGCCAGCTTCTCGAGGATGCGGACCCCGACACGAGCGACTTCGGGACCGATTCCGTCGCCCGGGATTACCGCGATGCGCTGGTTTGTCATCAAGGGTGCGGAGACTAGTGTCGTGCAGGGTGCGGGTCAACGTGGCAGGACTTGACTCGGGCGTGATCGAACTGCTCTCCTCTCAACCCTTCGACGGAGTCCTTTCATGGCCGAAAAAATCATCGTTGCGACTGAAAGCACGAGTTCCCTCAGCGCCCCGTTCGAAGAGACGCCGTGGCTTCCGCAGGACCGCATTGCTTCTGAGCCGGACGCGACGACCGAGGCTGCATTGCTGCTGCTGAGCGAGGCCGCGCACCACTCCTTCCGCCTCGAACCGCTTTTCGCGTACGGCATCCGCGTCGGCCGCACTTAGGCGACACCCAGGCATCCTCCGGCCTGACCGAAATGCGTGCTTGACCCCAGGCGTCCGCCCCGGTTGAAATCGAGCGCTCATCACTCGATCCACAGGCGAGGCGCGCAATGAAGCCCGAGGCAAAGGTCGTTCACTGGGAGCACCCATCAGGTGATGGCCGCAAGGTCAGGGTTGGCGCCTGCAAGCAGGACCCGCAGAATCACGGTCATCCGCACTACGAGGCGACGCAGTGGCAACCTGACGAGCTGCCGGCCTTCGTCGATCTGCGCAGCCACCTGACGCCGGTGGAGGACCAGGGAGAGGTCGGCAGCTGCACCGCCAACGCGCTGGCCGGTGCGCTCGAGTATCTCGAGAAGCGCACCAACGGCGCCGAGGGTCGCGTGTCGCGGCTCTTCATCTACTGGAATGAGCGCGACGTCGAGGGTACCGCCGCCCAGGATCACGGCGCCGCGCTGTCCGACGGAATCAAGGTGCTCAAGACCGACGGCGCCTGCTCCGAAGACACCTGGCAGTACGACAAGACGATGGTCTTCGAGCAGCCCGCCGAGGCGGCGTACGACGAGGCCAAGGGCCACACCATCGACGAGGCGCACAAGGTCAAGGTCGAACTGCACGACATGCGGCACTGCCTGGCCGAAGGATATCCGTTCGTCTTCGGGCTGCAGGTCTACGACGCGTTCCAGCAGGACGGGGAGAAGAACAACGGCGTCATTCGCACGCCGGACCCGGCAACGCACGAGCACGCCGGCGGCCACGCGATGCTCTGCGTCGGCTACTCCGACAAGGACCAGGTGTTTTTGGTGCGCAACTCGTGGGGCCCGGGCTGGGGCGTGCGCGGCTATTGCTACATCCCCTACGGCTATCTCGCGAACAGCGACTTCTGCCACGACGCCTGGACCATCCGGGTGGCGCACAACCTGGACTTTACCCAGGGCGCGGGCGGCGGCGAGCTGCCGCACGGCAACAAGGATTCGTTCCTGGACGACAACGACGATCATACCGTTGCGCTGGCGGATGATACCGACGACACGGACTCGACCGATACCGACCCGACCGGTGCCGACGATACGAACGACGATTCAGACGACACTGATTCCGGCGACGACGACAACTCCGACGATGCCAACACCGACTCTGACGATACCAATGCAGACTCGGATGATACCGATTCCAATGATTCCAATGACGACTCCGACGACTCGAACTCGTCGAGCGACGACGGCAAGAGTGAGGAAGAGCTCCAGGCCGAGATCCAGAAGCTGGACGCGGAGCTTGCCGAATTGAAGTCCGAGCTGGGCGGCCGCAAGCCAGCGCCGAAGAAGCACCGCTAGCGCAAACCATCCGGCCGCCGGCCACCACGGCGGCGGCCCGGACGCTGAACAATCCATCGCTGCCGCGGGGGCTTCGGGCGCTCTTGCCGCGGTCCGCGCAGGCGAATCCTCTTCGCGCTGCTAATGCCGGACGCCTTCATCCAGGCCGCGCGTGGAGTGAGCCCCCCCGCCGTCGTCAGCGTGTACCCGGCCGCGACCACCTGCTCGAGCGCGGCCTTGTTTTTGTGCAGCAGCCCCTGCCTCCACTGCGCATCCGCGCTCAGCAAAGCGCTCGCTGCAACTACGGCCGCAACACTAGGGCCCCCCCTACTAGCCGGTGAGCTTCTCGAAGACCGTGGTGCCGTGGTGCTGGATGGCGGGGACGATGCCGCCCTCGCCATTCAAGGCCTGGATGATCTTCGACGGCTGTTCGGCAGCGAATTGCTGGCCAGCAACGGTGGCGGTCCCGCGCGCGAGATCAATCAAGATCTCCGCGCCCTCTTTGGCGACCTGATAGAAAGCCGCGTCGCCAATCACCAGGAACGGCAATGCCTCATTGACCAGGTTCCGCTTGTGAATGAAGGCGTAGGACTTCGCCACGATCGCCTGCACGCCTGCGCCCTTGAGCGCCAGCACGGCCTGCTCGCGCGAGCTGCCCGAGCCCCAGCCCTCGCCGGCCACCACCACGCTCGCGCCATCGTGCACCCGCTGCGCGAACTCCGGCCGGGTGAAGTGAAAGGCTTTCGCGCCCAGGTCGGTGAGCGCGGTCAGGTGGCAGAACTGGCCCGGGATGATGGCGTCGGTGTCGATGTTGTCTTCGAATCGCTGGATGCGGCTCTGCACTACCCCGGCCGCGCCCTTGTCCGCGCGGGCCGCCGCGGGTGGTGCAGAAACAGCGCCGGCCTTTGCCAGGTGCATCTGGGGCTCGATGCCGCGCAGCTCCGGCGTGCGGCGCGGCTTGCGCTCGCCCAGGATGCGCCGGTAGCGGTCCTGATCGACGCGCGCGAGCAGCGGCCGCGGATCGGTGATCTTCATGGAAGCCGCGCTGGCCGCCACCGTGGCGCCCGCGGCGAGATACGCGAAGCTGCCCTCGCCCATGCGGTTCTCGTAGTTGCGGTTCTGCGAGGAGAGCCACTTCTCGCCCTTGCCGGCCTTCTCGCTCGCGACGCCGAGGCACATCGAGCAGCCCGGCGGGCCGACGCGGAAGCCGTTCTTCTCGTAGATCTCCCAGAGCCCCGCGCGCCGCAGGTTCTCCTGGATGTTCAGGTCGCCCGGCACCACCAGTTGGCGAGGCTGCGGCGCGCGCGGCTTTGAGCCCGCCGCCTCGAGGACCAGCGCCCCCAGCACCAGCTCTTCCTCGGTGGTGGTGCAGGCCCCGATGAAGAGGCCGTCGAGCGCCAGGCCCGCCACCTCGGTCACGCCGGCGACATTGTCCGGCGAAAACGGCTTCGCCACCTGCGGCTCGAGCCTGTCCAGCGCCACCGGATACCGCGCGAGGTAGGGCGCGTCGTCGTCGGCGCGGAAGGCCGACAGCGGCTGCAGCGCCAGCGCGTCGTCGGCGTCGATGCGGCCCGCGAGCCACGCCGCCGTCACCTCGTCCGCCTCGAAGATGCCGTTCAGCCCGCCGAACTCCGCGGTCATGTTGGCGATGGCAAAGCGCGAATCGGTGGAGAGCTGTTTTACGCCCGACCCGCGATACTCGACCGTGCGCTCCATCGCCACCGTGTTGCGGCCCAGGAGCGCGAGGGTCTTCAAGATCACTTCCTTGCCGCCCAGCCCGAACGGCAGCGTGCCGGTGTATTCGATGGCGATGGCTTCCGGCACTTCGAGCCAGGAGCTGCCGAGCACCATCGCCACCACGATGTCCGCGCCGCCGAGGCCAATGGCGACCGCGCCCAGCCCGCCGTGCGAAGACGTGTGCGAGTCGGCGCCGAGCACGACATCATTGGGCCGCACCAGGTCGCGATAGAACTTGGTGTGAAGGATGGTGTGATTCGCGTCGTAGAAGTGGCGGATCCCGCTCTCGCGCGCGAAATCCTGCGACAGCTTCACCAGCTTCTGCGCGCGCTTGTCGGTGGCCAGGGTGACGGGATCGACGGTGTGATCGACGGCCAGGAAGAAGCGATCCTTGTCGTGCAGCTTCGGCCGGCCGAGCATCGAGTAGGTGCGCTCCATGCCGTTCCACGCCAACTCGCTGGCGATGGTCCAGTCCACCCCGACCTGCAGCACGTCACCCGCCTGCACCCACGGCCGCGGCAGGTTGCGCGCATGGGCCGCGAGGATCTTCTGCGTCAGCGTCATCGGCTTGCGATTCGTCATCACGGTCGCTTTTTGCCTCGATTGTCAGGCTCGCGCAACCGCGCCGCGCGCCCTGCCACCGCTGGGAAGGCAAAAAGGTGACGCTCGTCCGCTGAGCGACTGGGACGGCCTCGGGCCGGCCGTAGCTCATCAGGGCCGGGTCGCATGCGCAGTTTTCTCGCCTACCCAGGAGAAACAAATCATGAACGCTCCGCTCGCTCGTATTTTGGAAAACCCGCTCGTCAAAGGCGCGCTGGTCGGTCTCGCAGGCGGCGCCGCGCTCGACGCCCTGAGCACCGCGATTTACGAAAATGAAGACCTCTCGACCCGCATCGCCGAGGACGCGACGCGGAAGAACCGGCACGCCTACGAGGTCGCCATCTCGCAGGCCGCGGGCCTGTTCGGCAAGCGCCTGAGCCGCCGCCAGGAGAGGACGCTGGGCTGGAAGTTCCACCAGGGCTTCGGGCTGCTCGGCGGCATCGGCTACGCCGCTCTGCGCCGCCGCAACAAGTGGGTCGGCGTCGGCATGGGCCTCGCGTTCGGCGCGGTGTTCTTCCTCGTCATCGATGAGTTGCTGGTGCCGCTGATGGGCTGGACGCCAGGGCCGGGAAAGTTTTCCTGGAAGGTGCACGCCCGCGGCGCGGTCGCGCACGTCGCCTACGGCGTGGCGGCGGAGGCCACGGCGCGGCTGCTCGATCGCGCGGTCGCAAACACCGCCGGGCGCCCCGTCGCAACCGCGTAAGCCGCGCAGATTAAACCGGGGACACCATACTCATTTCCCTGGCCGACTTAGCGTCGGCGGGAAATCGATATGGTGTCCCCGTATTTAACGGCTGGGAAATCAGTATGGCGTCCCCGTATTGGCGGCTCCGCCCAGCAGCGGCCGACGACACGCAAAAGCTCCCGTGCGAAGGTGCGCCGCATGGAAACCTGGTTCGAGCGGCTCACCGCCCTGGACTCGCTGTTCCTCGAACTCGAGGACCGCACCTCCCACATGCACGTCGGCGCGGTGGCGCTCTTCGAGGGCCCGCCGCCGCCCTATCAAGATCTTCTGGCGCTGATCGACGCGCGGCTCGAAAGCGTCCCCCGCTACCGGCAGCGCGTGCAGTTCGTGCCCTTCAAACAGGGCCGGCCTGTCTGGGTGGACGAGTCGCAGTTCGACCTCGAGTACCACCTGCGACGCACCGCTCTGCCTGCTCCGGGCGGCGAGCACGAGCTCAAGAAGCTGAGCGGCCGGCTTTTGTCGCAGGCCCTCGATCGCGACAAGCCTCTTTGGGAGATGTACCTGGTCGAGGGCTTGGGCTCGGCCGATGGGCCGGAGAGCGGCGGCGACCGGTTCGCGATTGTCTCCAAGACGCACCACTGCATGCTCGACGGAGTCGCGGGCGTCGATCTCGCGACCGTCTTGATGGACACCGAGCCGAACAGCGTGCCGCCGGTCCGGCCCGAGCCGTGGGCACCACGCACGCCGCCCAGCATGCCCGAGCTCTTCGTCAGCTCGATGAAGGACCAGCTCACGCACCCGGTGCAGCTCGCGCGCGAGGCGCTCGGCTCGGGGACCAATGCGCGGAAGCTCCTGAGCGACGTGGCCGCTGGCGTCTTCGGCGCCCTGCAACGTGGTCTTGCGCCCGCCTCGGCGCTCAATGTCCCCATCGGCCCGCACCGTCGCTTCGAGATGGTCGAGCTGGGGCTCGACGAGGTGAAACAGGTACGCGCGACACTCGGCGGAACCGTCAACGATGTCGTTCTTGCCATCGTCGCTGGTGCACTGCGCAGCTGGCTGCTCGCGCGCGGGGAGGTGCTGGGGGCCGACCTGCGCGTGCTAGTGCCGGTGAGCGTGCGCTCCCTCGACGCACGAGGGACTTTCGGCAATCAGGTCTCGGCGGTGTTTTGTCCGCTGCCGGTGGCGAATCCGAACCCCGTCGAGCGGCTTCACCGCATCAGCCGGGAGATGAAGGTCGTCAAGGAGAGCGGGCAGGCCATTGGCGCGCAGGCGCTGTCGAGGCTGGGCGACTTCGCCCCGCCCACGCTGATGGCGCAGGCTGCCCGGCTGCAGGCGGTCACGCGCATCTTCAACCTGGTGGTCACCAATGTGCCTGGCCCGCAGTTCCCGCTGTATCTGCTCGGGAAGAAGATGATCGCCTGCTATCCGCAGGTGCCGCTTGCCGCGCAGCAGGCCGTGGGCATCGCGTTGCTCAGCTACGACGGGCGCATCGGAGTGGGGCTGCTCGGCGACGCGGACGCGGCGAAGGACCTGGCCTCGCTCGCGTCCGGCCTTCGCGCGGCGCTCGACGAGCTGAAGGCTTGCGCGGCAGCACACGCGGAACTCGCCCGCACGCCCGGCATCTGAAAGGCATGCCGATTACTGCGCGCGGAGGCCATACAATCTATTACGAGACTTACGGCGACCCGGCGTTGCCACCGCTGCTGCTGATCATGGGGCTGTCGCTCTCGATGCGCGCCTGGGACCGGCTTCCCGAGCTGCTGGCGGCGCACTTCCACGTGCTGGTGTTCGACAACCGCGGCACCGGACGCTCGGGCCGCACGGGCTTCGCCTTCCACATGCGCGACCTCGCCGACGACGCCGCGGCGGTGATCGAGGCGGCCGGCCTGAAGTCGGCGCACGTCTTCGGCATCTCGATGGGCGGCATGATCGCGCAGGAGCTGGCGCTGCGGCATCCCGACCGCGTGCGCGGCCTGGTGCTGGGCGCGACCTTCGCGGGCTGGCTGCGCAGCACCAAGCCCAGCCTGCGCACGCAGCTCGAACTGCTCTTGCTGAACACCGGCTTCGTTACGCCCGGGCGGATCGGCCGTGTGGTGGTATCGCCAGAATGGCACTCGCAAAATCCGGACGGCGCGCTTTCGTGGATCCGCCGCGCCGAGCGCACCACGGTGCGGTTCGTGGTGGCGCAGATGGTGGCCATCGCGCGGCACGGGACGGCCAAGCGGCTGGGGCAGATCAAGGCGCCGACGCTGGTGATCACCGGCACCCGCGACGCGCTGGTGCCGCCGCAGAACTCGGCGCTGATCGCGCGGCTGATTCCCCACGCACGGCTGCTCGAGCTGCAGGGCGCGGGACACGCTTTTCCGCTGGAGCGCGAGCAGGAAACGGTCCGCGCGCTGGTCGACCACTTTCGATCGGCGGCCTGACGGCGCAGGACAAGCGCCGGCGTCCGACGTGCATTTGGCTCCAGCTTCGCTGGCGCCAGCGGGCTCGCTGGATTAGCTTCCGCGGTAATGATGACTCCCGCGGCTGCACCGACGACCGATGCTGCGATCCAGAAAGCCCTCGCGCATTACGAGGCGCATTACCCCGAGTATCTCGAAGAGCTGAAGAAGCTGGTGCGCATTCCCAGCGTCTCGTTCGACGGGTTCGACAAGGCGCAGGTCCGCAAGTCCGGCGAGGCCACCTGCGACCTGCTCCGGCGCAAGGGCCTCGAAAACGTGCAGCTGCTGGAGATGCCGGGCGCGCACCCCTATGCCTACGGCGAGTGGAAGCACGCGGCCGGCCGGCCCACGCTGCTGCTCTACGCGCACCACGACGTCCAGCCGGCGGGTGAAGAGGAGAAGTGGCACACCAAGCCGTTCGAGCCCACCGAGAAGGACGGCCGGCTCTTTGGCCGCGGCGCCGCCGACGACAAGGCGGGCATCCTGGTCCACGTTGCCGCCATCGACTCCTGGCTCAAGAGCGCGGGCTCGCTGCCGGTGAACGTCAAGATCGTCATTGAAGGTGAGGAGGAGGCAGGCTCGGGTTCGCTGCCGGCCTTCCTCAAGCAGCACAAGGAAATGCTCCAGGCCGACTGCATCGTGCTGACCGACACCGGCAACTTCGAGACCGGGCTGCCTTCCATCACCACCGCGTTGCGCGGCATCACCTGCGTCAACGTCGAGGTGAAAGCGCTCAAGCAGCCGGTGCACAGCGGCATGTGGGGCGGACCGGTGCCGGACCCGACCATGGCGCTCTGCAAGATCCTGGCGCGGCTGGTGAACGACGACGGCACCATCGCGATCCCCGGCATCGAGGATAAAGTCAAGCCGCTGACTCCGGCCGAGAAGAAGTCGATCGCGAGCCTGCCCACCAGCGACGAGCTGTTCCGCAAGCAGGCCGGGATGCTCGAGGGCGTCACGCTCCTCGGCAACCGGCCGCCGTGGGAGACCAACTGGCGGCACCCGTCGCTCGCGGTCAACGCCTTCGTCGCCTCGAGCCGCAAGGACGCGCGCAACATCATCTGCGAGAGCGCCTGGGCACGGCTCGGCATCCGCGTGGTGCCGGACCTCGACCCCAAGGAGGTCACGCGGCTCTTGACCGAGGCGCTCAAGAAGGACCCGCCCTTCGGGTGCCAGGTAGAGGTTCATTTCGAAGGCGACGGCGGCTGGTGGTACACGGACACCGACGCGCCCGCCTTCAAGGCTGCATTCAAGGCGCTGCGCGAAGGCTACGGCGCGGAGCCGGTGACCATCGGCTGCGGCGGTTCAATCCCGTTCGTCGACCCGTTCTCGAAGGAACTGGGCGGCGTTCCCGCGCTGCTCATCGGCGTCGAGGACCCGTACTCCAACGCGCACTCGGAGAACGAGAGCCTGCACCTGGGCGACTTCCAGAAGGCGACGAAGAGCGCGATCCGCTTCTACGCCGAGCTGGTCCGCGTCACCGCCTGAAGTCACAATGCCACTCAGTCAAGGAGGCCTCTCCTCTCGGCAACGAACGCCGCAGGAGAAGCTCTTGCGCGACCCGTCCGCAAGCGCGCATCCGTTCTTTGCCAGGCGACAAAGAATTGGCCCTCTCTCCTTCTTCAGGCTGCGCCGAACGGGTTAGCCCTCGTTCGAGGGAGTTGGCAACGTGGCCCATCGCCATATCTCGCGCTGGGACGTCATTTGAGATCCTCCCTTTTCCCCGCGATAGGCCAGCCCGCGCGATGGAGACGAAGATCTCCCGCGCGCTTGCGGGCTAGAACGGGCGCGATCTTCAGCGCGTGCAAGCCGCCGGGAGACCGTGGGGGGCGGCGAACGAGTTCGCGACACCCCTTGCAAACAACGCCATCAGGGCAACACCGGTCAGGGGTGACGCGCATGTCTGAGGGCGACGACCCCCACGGTCTCCCGGCGGCGTTCCTTGCAGAGAGAACGGCTGATCGTCAGGGTCAGCGGTAAGGGACGACCAGCTCACCCTTGCGGCCTTCCTCGCGCAGCTTGGTGCCTGCCTTCTCGAGGCGCCCCGCCCCCTGCCCGACGTAATAGAAGCTGCCCTTCTTCGGCGAACTCTTGCGGTAGCGCGCCTTCATCAAGTCCTGCAGCTCGCGGACGGTCGCGTGGAACTTGGGCGGCTTCTCGCCCATGCGCGAGTTGTCGCCGGCCGGCTCATTCTCGGCCCAGAAGTAGCCCGAGCGCAGGTCGCCGTCTTCGTCCAGCGCCGAGCGGAAAAAGTAGACCACTGGCGAAGCCTTCTCGTCGATCTTCCACTGGCCTTTGCCGGGACCGCGCTTGATTGAATAGCCTTCGACGTCGCCCGCCGCGAAGTAATAGCCGGTGTCGGAAAGCGTCGCCGCGAGCTCGGCGCTGACCAGCGGCGCGTCGAAATCCGGATCGCTCAGCTCGGGCCAGAGCTGGACCTGCAGCCGCTCGAGGCGCTTGAAGAGTTCGCGCTCGTCCTCGGGCGCCATGAAAAAGCCGATTTGGAGCGCCACTACCTGGCCTTCGGCGGTGGCGGGACGCTCTGGGTCGGCGGGAAATCGCCATGCTCCTGCGCGGTCTCGAACAGGCGCGCGACGTCGGCGTCGCTCAAGTCCAGCATGTCGCTGAGCGCCTTGAGAATGGCGATCTCCGCCGGCGGCGTCTGGTTGTCGGCGACCGCGACCGAGGCGGCCAGCCCGAACGCGAGCTCGCGCGATTCGCGATCGGGGAGCCGGTCGGCGATGGACGGCAAGATGTGTTCGAGGCTGTGGGCCTCGGTGACGCGCTTGGCCGCGTGCTCAATGGCCTGCCTGAGATCGTCGGCGTGGATGCCGTGGAACTCGGGGCGCTCGAAGACGCGGCGGTAGATCTCGTCGATCTCGGAGCGCTGCACGGCGCCGTCGGCCATGGCAGCGAGGATCATGGTTTCGAAGAGCGCGGACTGGCGCGATTTGTCGGAGAAGTGGATGCGCTTTGAGCTCGGCATGGCGGCGCTCATTCTCTCAACCGGACGCAGGGAAGTCTACCGTGATAGAGGCCCGCAATGCGTCTGGCCGTCCTGCTTCTCGCATGCTCCGCGCTTGCTTGCCGCACGGCCCCGAGGGTTCTGCCGCGCGCGTCGCCGCCGCCCTCCCCGGTCGAGTCGCTGCCCGGGCCGTCGAGTGTTCCGCCGCCCCGCCTGCTCGCGACCGCGGGCGATGTCGCGGTGCTGGCTCTTGACGCGCCTGGGTTTGCCGGCCTGCCTCGGGAGCAACGACTCCTCGCGTATTGGCTCGCGCAGGCCGCCAATGCCGGCGACTCCATCGCGCTCGATCAGGGCTACCGGCACAACCTGGAGGTCGTGCGGCTCCTGCGCGGCATTCTCACGCACCCGCAAGCGGTGCAGCCCGTGCTGCTGCCGCCCCTGCGCGCCTATGCCCGCGCCATCTACCTGAACCACGGCCTGCACGACGCGGAGACCGGGCAGAAGATCTTGCCCCCGCTCACGCCCGCGGATCTTCGGCAGGCGGCGCTGGCCGCGCAGGCGGCCGGCGCGGAACTGGGTGTTCCGGCCAAGCGCCTCGACTTCGAGCTGCGCGCGCTCGAGGCGGCCATCTTCGACCCGAACGTTGATGCGGTCCGCACCAGCCGCGGCGATCCCGATCCGCTGACCTCGAGTTCGGTCAACCTCTACGATGGCGTGGCGCTGAAAGATCTAGAGAGCTTCCGCGAGCGCTATCCGCTGAATTCAAGGCTGGTGAAGGAGCAGGGCAAGCTGAGTGAGCTGGTGGCGCGGGCCGGACCGCCCGCGGGGCTGTATGCGGACAAGCTCGCGCGCGTGGTGGCAGCGCTGGACCTGGCGCTGCCGTATGCCACCAGCGCCTCGCAGCGCGCTAGCCTGGAGCAGCTGGTTTTCTATCTGCGCAGCGGCGACCCCGACCGCTTCCGCGATTCGCAGCGCGAGTGGCTGAAGGCTGCCGCGCCGGTCGATTACGTCCTGGGCTTCATTGAGACCTATGCCGACCCGCGCGGGCTCAAGGCACTGTTCGAGGGCTTCGTCGGCATCGAGGACAAGCCACGCTCGCAGGTGCTGCAGCGCCTCTCGCAGAGCGCGCAGTATTTCGAGGAGCGCATGCCCTGGGCCGCCGAGTGGAAGCGCGCGCAGGTCCAGCCGCCGGCGGCCGCGGCGCTGCAGGTGGTCGCGGCGAGCGGCGAGAATCGTCCGCAATCGTTCTCGGGCGTGAACCTGCCGAATGATCAGGCCGAGCGCGAGCGGCTGGGCTCCAAAAGCCTGCTCCTGCCCTCGTTCGACGAGGCCGTGGCGGAGGTGCGCGGCAAAGCCCTGGCCCGCGAGTTCAATCCGCCGCCATTGGGTGAGCAGCTCGCTCGCTGCCTGCCGCAACAGCGGTTCGCGCAGCTCGCGTTTCACGAGATGATCGGCCACGCCAGCGGCAAGGTCTCAGTGGCGCTGCGCGGCGATCCGTCGGCGGCGCTGGGCGCGAGCTACAACACGCTCGAGGAGGCCCGCGCCGAACTGGTCGCGCATTGGCTGGTTTTCGACCCGCGCACGCGAGAGATCGGGCTCTTGCCCGACAGTCGCTGCCAGGAGCTGTATGCGCAGTATGCGACCACGCAATGGTTCACCTACGTAGCGCAGGTCGCGGCCGGCGACCGCGTCGAGGAGGATCACCAGCGCGCGGACCAGCTGATGATCTGGTGGTTCACCGGCAAGGGCGCCATCGCGGAGAAGATGATTGGGGGCAAGCGCTACCTGCTCGTCACCGACCCCGCGCGCTGGCACGCGGCGTCGGGAGAATTGCTGGTCCTGCTGCAGAACATCAAGAGCACCGGGCGCGCCGCGCGGCTGCACGACCTGGTTTCGCTGCACGCGAGCCGGCTGGACACCCGCTTTCGCGACGAGGTGATCGCACGGCTGAAGGCGCTGGGTGTGCCGCGCCGCGTGGCCGCGCTTGCGCCGGTGCTGCGTCCGGTGCTGGCAGATGGCAAGGTGGTGGACGCTTCCGCCGAGCCAGTCGCGGACCTCGACTCGCAAATCCTCATCGACTGGTCGAGCTACTGAATCACGGGGTGTAGCGGATCAAGGCGACCGTGATGTTGTCCACGCCGCCGTTGGCGTTGGCCTCGTCGATCAGCTGCTGGGCGGCCTTCTGGAGATCGGTCTCCTTGGTGAGGATCTCCGCCATGCGCTCGTCGGTGACCATGCCGGTGAGGCCGTCGCAGCAGACCAGGCAGACGTCGCCGGGCTCGAGGTCGAAGGTGTTGACGTCAACCTCGGTGGCGTCGGCCATGCCGAGCGCGCGCGTGATGACGTTCTTGTGCTGGAAGTTCGCGATTTCTTCTTCCGAGAGCCGGCCCGTCTTGATCAGCTCGTTGAGCAGTGAGTGATCGCTCGTGGTCGGCGTGAGCTCGCCGCGGCGCCAGAGGTAGCCGCGGCTGTCGCCGACCCAGCCGAACCAGGCCTTGGGACCGCGCAGGATGCAGCCGACGAAGGTGGTGCCCATGCCGCGCTTGCGGCCGGACTCCGCTTCGCCCGCCTCGCGGATGCGCTGGTTCGCCCACTGCGCCGCGACCGAGAGCAGGTTCTGCCCTTCGTCCTTGCTGCGGTCGTAACGAAAGGGCCAGGTGGCCGAAAGATCGGCAGCGATTTCGAAAAAGCGCTTCACCGTCTCGACGCCGATGCTTGAAGCGACCTCGCCCGCCTCGTGGCCGCCCATGCCGTCGCAGACCACGGCGACGTTGTGGTCGGGCAGCATCAGGAGCGCGTCCTCGTTGTGGTCCCGCTTGCGGCCCACGTCGGTGGCGCCTGCGAACTCGTAAGCCATAGAAAACTGAGCATAGCTCACCCGGCACTCGGCTGAAGGGCGAAGAGACCCGAAGTCGACAAAAAGAGGGCTGGCGCGGCCTCGGAGCCGTCACACTCACGACGACCAGAAAGCTCAGTTGCGCCGCGCCGCGTTGCAGGCAAGTGTCCGCATCCCTACTTTCCGGTGAACGTTCACTGACGAGGGGAAGATCATGTCGAAGATGCCCAGCAAGCGCGGAGCGATCCATTCCAAGGGCGGCAAGAAAGAGCCGGCCTTCGCGCGCAAGGCGACGCAGCACCAGGACTTCATCGGACAGGCCGCCCCCGAGCGGGCGGAAGCCGAAGTCCGCAAGCAGGAGCGGGTCGAGCAGGAGCACGAACAGTTCGTCGTGGAGGAGATGTCGAAGGCTCTTTCGGATGTCGTCGAGCAGACCGCTCCGGTGCTGCCGCTGCGCAGGCCGACTTCGTTCCGCGACGGCGTTTCCATGCTGAAGGAATTCGCATCGCCCGAGACCCTGGAGAAGCTGCGCGCCAAGGCCGAGGAGCGTCTGGCGGACCTGCCACCCCCGGTGAAGAAAGCGGTCGAGATGGCTACCCGCGTGACCCAGGTACTGACAGCGCCCGTCAGCGCTGGCCTCCGGCTCATCGGCGCCGTGCTGCGGACTCCGGCGGCGATGGTGCGGCTGATCGCGCGGCGGCCACGTCAGACGTGAGCCCGGAGGGCTTCCGCTCGCGGCTGGTGAAGCAGCTGGTGAAGCGGGTCCTCCGTCCTATCGCGGCGGGAGGGCGGTATCGCGCGCCGCTGCCGTCGGGACGGCGCCTGCTGCTGCTCCACCTCGACGGAGTCGGGCGCCGCCAGCTCGACTACGCCATGGAGCGCGGCTACACGCCTACGCTGAAGCGGCTGCTCGAGCGCGGCGACCACCGGCTCTCGGCCTGCCGCGCGGGAGCGCCAACGTCCACGCCCGCCTTCCAGGCTGGCCTGCTTTACGGAGTGCAGCACGACATTCCCGGCTACAGCTGGCTCGACAAGCGCGCGCGGAAAGAAGTGCGGATGGACCGCGCCGACGACGCCCGGATGCTCGAGGCGCGGCTGTCTTTGGCCGGGCGGCCGCTGCTCCAGGGGGGCTCGGTCTACTGCTCCATCTTTTCCGGCGGCGCGCGGCCGCGGCGCTGGGCGCTGTCGGGCTGGGAAGAAAAGCTCTCGGCGGAAGATTTCGGACTCTCGCAGCCGAGCGAGCGTGCGCCCTGGCCCCAGCAGGCTCGCGATCTCCTGGCAGCGACGCTGGTGCACCTCGCCACCGCGGGCCGTATCACCAGCGATCTGGGGCTCGATCTCGGTTCGGGCGTTGTCGAAACCGCGCGCTGGGTGCGCGCCATCGGATCGATGCAGCACGAGCCGCAATTCCTTTTCCACCGCGTGCTCACCGAGTGCGTCTTCGCCGAGTTCGCAGCCAACTCCTGCGTGGTCGATATCGCTCGGGGCACGCCCATCGTCTACGCCTGCTTCATCGGCTACGACGAGTACGCCCACCGGCGCGGCCCGTACTCGAAGATGGCGCTGCTCAAGCTCTGGGAACTCGACCGCGCGCTGGGCCGCATCATCGCCGCGGCCGACGCGGTGCCCGAGCTTGGGTACGAACTCTACCTTTTTAGCGACCACGGCCAGGTGCCGACGCGGCCGGCGGAACAGATTCTGGGGGAATCGCTCGCGGAGCACCTGCTGGGGGACGCACCTGCGCGGCTTCACGCCGTCGAAGGTGGTGGTTCCGACGGCTCCGAGACAGCGGCGGTGGTCGCCCAGGCGCGGCGGCTGCGCGCGCTCTCCAAGGTGTTGCCGGGCCCGCTCGGCACCGCTGCGCTCGCGATGGCCCGGCACGCCGCCCAGGCTCTGGACGCCGCGCGGCCCGCCGGGGTCCGCGCCGAGGGGCCGCTGCTGCTGGTCCCCGCGGGAGACATCGGTCACCTTTATTCGACGCGGTTCCCCGAGCCGCTGCTCGAGCCTGAGCTGCGCGCGCGCCATCCAGGCCTGCTCGAGCGCTGCGCGCATTGCCCCGCCATCGGGGTGACGCTGGTGCGCGGCGAGCACGGTCCGGTGGCGTTCCGCGGAGACCGCAGGCTCGAGTTTGATCGCGCTGCCGACGCTCTTGACTTCTCTCGCGCGCTGGGCCATCCGCTCGCTGCCGTCTACGCGCGCGACCTGCTCTCGATGCGCAGCTCGGGCGATGCCATCCTGCTCGGCACCGGCGCGCCCGGCGGACAGACCGTCGCTTTTCCCTGGGAGTTCGGCTCGCACGGAGGGCTGTCGCCAGACCAGCTCGACACCTTCATGGTGCACCCGGCACAGCTGGGCCCGGACGCGTTCTCGAGCGTGGTGCGGCCCCGGGACCTGCACGCCTTCTTCTGGGAGCGCAGCGGCCGCGGCCTCCTTCACGAGGGCGAGCGGCGCGCGGCGAACGATGGATGAAGCTCGTCAGCTGGAACATCCACGGTGGGCTCGGGCGCGACGGCCGTCTCGATCTCGGCCGCATCGCCGCGCTCCTGCGGGAGAACTGCGAGGTCGCCGCGCTGCAGGAGGTGGGCGACCCGTGGCAGCGCTCAGGTCATGCCGCCGCGGATCAGGCCGCGCAGCTCGGACGCGAGTTGGGCTGGTTCGTCGCCTATGGTCCAAACCTGGTCATCGCCGGCCGGCCCTATGGCAACGCCATCGTCTCGCGCCACCCCATCGTCCGGGCGCGCAACTACGACCTCTCGGTGGAAGGCCGTGAGCCCCGCGGCTGCTTGCGCGCGGACCTCCAGCTCCCGGACGGGCAGAGCCTGCATCTGTTCAACCTCCACCTGGGCCTCTCGGGCGATGAGCGGCGCAAGCAGGCTTCCATGCTGCTCTCGGCAGACCTGCTGCGCGACTCGGCGCTGACGGCTCCGCTGGTGGTTTGCGGCGACTTCAATATGTGGTGGCCGGCGCCGGGCCCGATCGCGCGGCTGCTGCGCGCCACACTGACCGATGTGGCGCAGGCGACCCGCACGCGCCGGCCGACCTGGCCGTCTTCCTTTCCGTTGCTGCGGCTCGATCGCGCTTACGTGGACAGCGCCGTGCGAGTCCTCGGCTGTGGCGTGGTGAACGATCCGCGGACGCGGCTCGCGAGCGATCATCTCCCGCTTTGGATTGAAGTCGAAACGGCTGTCAACACATCAGAGAACAAAGGCCTAGCCGCCCCGTGACTGGGTGCGTAGGTTGCGGTTCATAAAGGCGCGAACCACGGTCGAACTCCCTTTCTCGCGCCACCGGAGGGATCTTCAATGGCAGACGTACAAGGCTCGTCGAAGGGACATAGCGCGGGATTCATGGACAACCTGAACATCGACGACGCGTCGCAGGTCATGGAGCAGACTCGCGCGGCGATGGATCAGGCGGTCGAGACCGCAGGTAACTTCATTCGCGAGAAGCCCATCGTGTGCCTCGCGGGAGCGCTCGCCCTCGGCTACGTCATCGGCAAGATCGTCTCGCGCTAGGCAAAGGACAACGACCATGGCGATCAATACGGGCTACGAAGGCAACAACACCGGCGCGGTTCACCACGCCAGCAAAGCGTTCGAGGAGGCGAAGGCATTTACGGACGCGGTCTCCAGCACTGCGACCAACTTCAGCCAGGCCGTCGACCTGCGCGGGCGGGTGCAGCGCAACCCCGTCGCGATGGTCTGCGTGGCGGCGGGCATCGGCTACGTTCTGGGCGGCGGCCTCTTCTCGCCCACCACCGCGCGACTGCTGAAGATCGGCGTGCGGCTGGCGCTCATTCCGTTTGTCAAAA
Source organism: Deltaproteobacteria bacterium (assembly GCA_025358085.1). GTDB lineage: Bacteria > Myxococcota > Myxococcia > Myxococcales > 40CM-4-68-19 > JANYKT01. The sequence goes on from JANYKT010000155.1 coordinate 27,549, forward strand.
GCCAGCTCTCGAACATGGCGGGCCAAGTCGTGTCTTCGGCCACGCAGGCAGGGGAGGGATCGCCAGGTTCAACCTTTTAGGCTTGGTCAGCCGAACGGGCGAGCACCCTTAGCTCAGCATGCGCAGGTTGACAGGCGCACCGGACTTCCACTTTTGAACGCGCGGCCGTGGGGGCCGCCTAAGGAGAGGCAGAATGTACAACTCGAAAGACATGAAGAAGCAGGGCATCAAGGCCCTCAAGTATCTGCAGGACATCGACAGGGACGACGTGCTCGAGGCCGTCGGACTGCAGGATCGCAGCCCCTGGGGCAGCGCGCTCGGCAGCATCGGCATCTTCGCACTGGGCTGCCTGGTGGGCGCCGGCGTTGGCCTCGCGTTCGCTCCCAAGGCGGGAACCGAATTTCGCAACGACCTTGGCGAGCGCATCCGCAAGAGGGCCGACGAGTTGAAGCCGGTGGTCGAAGAGTACACGGGCCGCTCGCAGATGCCGGTCACGTAGCACTCAGACTCTTGTTCGGAAGCGACGCGGAGTTCGCGGACTGCCTGGGTGGCGGGCCCGTGTACTTCGCGTTCGCATTTGTGCCGCGTGCTTGTGCAGCGGGCCCCGTCAGCGGCTGAGGATGGAGGGGTCGAAGAGGTCGGCACCGCCGGCTTGCTGCTTGTCCCCGGCTTTGAGGACCTTCATTTCCCGATCGACCGAATGTTTCCGCGCGCGCCCTGAGCGCTTGGCTCAAGGCATGAAAAGTCGCTAGAGAGAGCCGCGTACCGTGATGGTCAGGCGCAGTCCGCGCGCGCTGACCGGCGTCGGCGAGTAGGTCAGCTTCGCGCTCAGCAGCGAGCCCGCTAGCAGATAGGGTCGCAGGTCTTTGCTGGAGTCCACCACCAGGTCGGCGCGCGTGGTGGTCGACGGGGACGGCAGCGTCGCTACCTGGAGGTCGGGCAGATTGTTCCCGCGCAACGTCAGGGTCGCGCCGGAGATGAAGCCCACGGGCAGCCCGTCGGTCGCGTCGATGCGAGCGGCGCGGATGGTGACCGCCGAGAGTTGCGCGAGATCACCTTGCGAGGCCACCAGCGGCGCCGCGACATCGACCTGCGGATCGGAGGGCGCGTTGCCGCCTGCCTGGAAATCCTGCGTGACGTCTACGTCCTTGTGGACCAGCCCGCAGGAGAACAGCAGCAGGCCCAGCAGGCTCAGGCATCGAGCAGCGCGCGCCATAGTTCCTCCACGCCGAAGTGTTCCTTCGCCGAAAAGCCGATCACTCCCGGGACGCCGAGCTGGACCGAGATCTTGTCCAGCTGCGCGGCCCGCCGCGTCTTCGCGATGCGGTCGAGCTTGGTGGCCGCCACGATGATCTTGCGGCCCAGGTTCCGCGCCCAGTCCAGCATCTCTGTGTCGTTGGGCTGCGGACCGATTTCGCCATCGACCAAAACGACCAGGGCGCGCAGCTCGTTGCGCTCTACCAGGTAGCGGTCGATCATCTTCTTCCACTCTTTGCGGTCATCGCGCGGGCCGGCCGCGAAGCCGTAACCCGGCAGGTCGGCGAAGCGGATCTCCCACTCGCGCGTGCGCGTCTTCTCGGCGACCTTGAGGTCGAAGAAATTGATCAGCCGCGTGCGGCCCGGCGTGCCCGACACGCGGGCCAGTGCCTTGCGGTTCGACAATGAATTAAGGCACGAGGACTTGCCCACGTTGCTGCGGCCGCAGAACGCCACCTCGGCGGGACCCGCCGCTGGGTAACCCTCGGGCTCGGTGGCGGACTTGACGAACTCGGCGGAGAGGACGATCACGGCGCGGCCTGTGGGACGGGAACGGGTTTGCGCTTCTGGAGCGGGAGGCCCAGCGCCGCGCAGAGGTCGTCGAACTCCTGCGAGAACGCCTCGGCGTTCCGGTGCGCGGCCCCGCCCAGCGCCAGCCGGCCGTCTTGCGCCTTGGCCCAGATGCGTTTGTGCGAGGTGTAGAAAGCGATGGCGATACCCGCGAAGAGGAGGAAGCACCCGGTATAGACCACCGGCGTGGACGGGTCGCGCGCGATCTGCAGGCCCGTCGCGTAGAAAGGCGAGAGCCGCTCGAATTGAAAAGCAAAGCGGTCCTCGCGGTTGTCGCGGTCGAAGTCCGGCGACTTCGCGAACACCCAGAATGAGCTGTCCTTGCCGTCCTCGGTGCGCAGCACCTGCACCGCCTCCCCCATGGACGCAAAGTCCTCCTGGTGATCGATCAGCTGGTAGGAGAGGCCTTCGGCGGCCTCAACCTTTTCGCCCGCGCCCACCAGCAATTCGCGCTCGGTCTTCCCTGCCTTGTCGAGCAGCTTGACCTTGGCCTTCATGCCTTCGTCGAGTTGGCGGTAGCTGGCTTGGTAGAAAGTCAGCCCGGCCCACTTGAGCGGGTGGTTCACGGAGATGGTGTCGCGCTTCAGCTCCCGGCCTGGCGTGCCGTCGGGCTGCTCTTCCAGCACGGTCAGGTCGGACTCGAAGGCCTTGGGGCGGCCCGGCTCGAACTCCTTGAGCCGGAAGTCGTCGCAGCGGACCAGGAAGCCAAGCTTGTGCTTGAAGACGCTGCCGTCGGGCCGCTTCTCGATGAAGCTGTCGGCAGTGCCGCCGGCTTGCGGAACTTCCGCCACGCCCTCAAATGCAGTGAGCCGGCCGATGATGCCGCCGCCGAGAATGAGCAGCAGCGAGACGTGCACCACCCAGACGCCGAAGCGCGCGTACCGGCCTTTCTCGGCGAAGACGTCGCTGCCGGTGACCTGGGCCAGATACCCGTGCGTACGCAGATGCGCCGCGACGGCCTCGGGCTGCAGCAAGGAGGCACTGGCCGGCACCTTGAAACGCAGGCCCGCGACGTGGTCGAGGCGCCGCTCGGGATAGCGCACCAGGTAATAGATCCGCGGCAGTCGCTCGAAGGAGCAGGCGATCAGGTTGAGCGCCAGCGACGTGAGCATCAGCGTGAACCACCAGGAGTGGAACAGGTCGTAGAGCTCGAACCAGCGGTACGCGCCCAGGACCGTGGTGCGACCCGCGAAGGCCTTTTCGATGTTGGTGAGCGAGTCGTTCGCCGGGTTGACGAAGGTGCCCGCGATCATGGCGAGGAACAGCCCGAGCAGGTTCGCGAGCGTCAGCCGCAGCGAGCAGAAGAAGCGCCAGACCAGCTCGACCAGCTGGTGCGACTGCTCTTCGGTGAGCAGCGGAAGCCTCGCGACCTCGCTGACGGCACCGCTTTGCGGACCGACCGAGACCAGTCCTTCGGGGACGCTCATTTGTTCCCCCCCAGCCAGACCGCGAGCTGCGTGCGGGACGGCTGCGGCCGGGCGCCCTGCGCGCCGACGTGCGGCGATGCGTCGTCCGCGCCCGGTGAACGAGTCGACAAGTGCTTCTTGCGCGCGGCGCGGTCGACGGTCCAATGATCGATGCGACCCATCGCCTCCTTGACGTCGAACTTCTGCAGCGAGGGAGTCTCGCCGCCGTGGCACACCATGCAGCTCTGCGGCGTTGCGTCCGCGAGGCCGAAGGCGCGCGAAAGCTCCTTGTCGCGCATGACCGCGGCTGGCTGGTACCAGCGGCCGCCGCCGTGACAGGTCTCGCAGGAGACCCCCGAGACGTCGGCCTGCCCTGCCCGCGCCTCGTCGCGCGAATGGCACTGGAGGCAGAGCGGGGTCCGGCGCTGCTCGGCGGTGAGCGAGACCAGGGCGCGCGCATGGGCGCTGCCGGACCAGATTTTATAGGCCTCGACGTGGCAGGTGCGGCAGGACGCGGGCCCGACCAGATCGGACGCCAGCACGGCGGGCGCGGACAGCAGGCCGAGAAAAGCAAGAGCGAGGAGCGAGCGCATCGGGTCGCGGACCGTAGCGCGGTCGCGCGCGCACGGCAACGCGCTAGACTGCCGCAGTGCGGATCTACGGTCTGACCGGAAACATCGGTTGCGGCAAGAGCACGGTCGCCCGGCTGCTCGCGCAATCCGGCGTGCCGGTGGTCGATGCAGACCAGCTCGCGCGCGAGGTGGTGCTGCCTGGGGAGCCCGCGCTGCTCGAGATCGCGGCGCGATTTCCCGGCGTGGTGTCAGCGGAGGGTCAGCTTGATCGCAAGGCGCTCGGGGCCAGGGTCTTCGTCGACGAGGGCGAGCGGCGGGCGCTCAACGCCATCGTCCACCCGCGCATCGCTCAAGCCGCCGCGGCGCGGATGGCGCAGCTGGCGGAAGAAGGGAACGCGCTCGCGGTGTACGAGGCGGCGCTGATTGTCGAGAACGGCATGCAGGGCGCGCTGACCGGCCTTGTCGTGGTCACCGCGCCGGTGGAGGTGCAACTGCGGCGCCTGCTCGCGCGCGACGGGCTTTCCGAGCCGGAGGCTCGCGCACGCATCGCGGCCCAGCTTCCCGCGGAAGAGAAGGTGCGGCTGGCGGACTTCGTCATCGACAACGGTGGCTCGCAAGAGGCATTGGTGCTGCAGGTCGAGGGGCTGCTGGCAGCGCTCCGCGCGTAAGAACTTTCAGTCACAAGTTTCAGTCAGAATTGTCAGGGGAGCTGATGGACGACCGAGCCACGGAAATCGTCGAGCCCCCGCTCTACCTGGTCACCGGCTATCCCAAGTTCATCGCCAAGCGCGCCGCAGAGGGGATCCTCGCCAGGGATCAGTCGGCGCAAGTTGTCGCGCTGGTGCAGGAACGACACAGGGCGGAGGCCGAGGCCTGGACCGCGCACCTGGGCGACGCGCGGCTGCGTCTGCTGGAAGGCGATGTCGGAAGCATGCATCTCGGCCTCTCAACCGGCGAGTACCGCGAGCTGACCAAAGCCTGCACCGACGTGCTCCACGCGGCTGAGTGGAGCTTCCTTGGCTCGCCCCGCGCCGAGCTCGACCGGGTCAATGTCGAGGGAACCCGCGCGGTGCTGGAGATCGCGACCGACTGCCGCAAGCTGCGCCGCTTCACGCACTTCTCGACAGTGTTCGTCGCTGGGGACCGCGTCGGCGTGGTGGCCGAGGACGAGCTCTCCTCGGGCCAGACCTTCCGCAACGCTTACGAGGAGACCAAGTTCGAGGCCGAGCTGCTGGTCCGCCGCGCGATGGGCCATCTGCCCTGCACGGTGCTGCGCCCGTCCATCGTCATCGGCGATTCGAAGACGGGCGAAATCGATCGCTTTGAAGGCCCGTATGCCATCGCCATCCTGCTGGTCACCAGCCCGCTCACGGTCCCGTTGCCGCTCCCGGGGGACGGCGTCGCGCCGCTCAACGTGGTGCCCATCGATTACCTGGTGGCTGCGTCGCTGGCCATCCACCACGACCCGCGCGCGGTGGGCCGCACCTTTCAAATCGTCGACCCGAATCCTACGTCGTCGCGCCGGATCTACGAGCTGATCGCGCAGCGGCAGGGCAAGAAGCTGCCCCGACTTTCGCTCGGCTACAAGCTCACCGACGCGCTCCTGAAGCTGCCGGGCCTCGAGCGGCTGACGCGAGAGCAGCGGATGGCCATCGCCTATGTCAACCATCTCAGCTTCTTCGGCAGCCGCAATACACTGGAGCTGCTGGATGGCACCGGCATCCGCTGCCCGCCCATCGAGGGCTACCTCGACAACCTGATCGAATACGTACGCGACGCTTACCGGAAGAAAAAGGAGAGCTGACGCGTTAAGCTCCACGTCCATGAGTAACAACCAGCAGCTCTACGACCGGGGGCAAAAGGTCCTCTTCCAGAATTACCGCACCCAGCCCATCGCGCTTTTGCGCGGCGAAGGGACGCAGGTCTGGGACGCGGACGGCAAGCGCTATCTGGACTTCATCGGCGGCATCGCCACGGTCAGCGTCGGCCACGCGAATCCACGCGTGCGCGCTGCGCTGGAAGAGCAGGCAAAGCTGCTTTGGCACGCCTCGAATCTCTACGTCACCGAACCGCAGATCCGGCTGGCCGAGAAGCTGGTGCGCAACACCAAAGAGCTCAAGCGCGTCTTCTTCTGCAACAGCGGCACCGAGGCGAACGAGGCGATGATCAAGCTCGCGCGCCATTTCCACTACGCGAATGGCCGGAAGGACCGCATCGAGATCCTCTGCTTCCACAATTCGTTCCACGGCCGGACCATGGGCTCGCTCGCGGCCACCGGCCAGCCCAAATACCAGACCGGCTTCGGCCCGCTGCCCGAGGGTTTTCGCTTCCTCGATTACGGCGACGAGCAGCAGCTGGAGGCCGCCGTCAACAGCAGCACCTGCGCGGTGCTGGTCGAGCCGGTGCAGGGCGAGGCGGGCGTGCTGGTGCCGAAGCCGAGCTTCCTGCGCCGGGCGCGCGAACTGACCCGCAAGCATGGCGCGCTGCTCCTCTTCGATGAAGTGCAGACCGGCATGGGCCGCACCGGCAAGCTCTTCGCGCACCAGCACTTCGACTTCGAGCCAGACGCGACGAGCCTGGCGAAAGGCATCGCGGGCGGAATGCCGCTCGGGGCGCTCCTTGCCCGCGAGGAGTTGGCGCAGGTCTTCAAGCCCGGGACGCACGCGAGCACCTTCGGTGGCAATCCGCTCGCCACCGCGGCTGCCAGCGCGGTCATGGATCTGCTCGAGGAGGGGCTGCTCGACCACGTCCGGCAGATGGGAGAAATTCTCGGCGCGCGGCTCTCGAGGCTGCCGCACGTGGCGGCCGAGCGCGGAATGGGGTTGCTGCGCGGCCTCGTGCTCGATGGCGATCTGGCGCCGAAAGTCGTTGCGGCCGCCCGCGACCTGGGGTTGCTGGTGAACGCCATCGGCGAGCGCGTCGTCCGGCTCGCCCCGCCGCTCACCGTCAGCGAAGTTGAAATCGGCGAGGCGGTTGCACTTTTGCAAATGGCAATCGAGCGCGCCGCAGCGAATGCTTCTGTTGGGTAGGAACGTAGGGTACAATCGAACTGCCAGGAGCCCGGCCGCCGCCGAAGCCTCCTGGAAGGGGACCTTTCTTGAGCGCCGCCGCACGCAGCGCTGGGGGTGGCATCGACCTTCCGGCTGACATTCAACGCGAGCTTCGCGACCTCGAGTCGCGGGGCGACGCGCTCTCGTATTACCGGCTGCTCGGCCTCACCGCCGACGTGGACTCGCCCAGCATTCGCCGCGCGTATCTCGAGCAATCCAAGCGGTTCCACCCCGACGCATGGTACCGCCGCGACCTGGGCGAGTTCGGGCCGCTCCTGACCAAGTGGTTCCAGCGCATGGCCGCCGCTTACGAAGTGCTCTCCGACGAAGAGACGCGCTCCGCCTACGACCGCGAACACCTGAGCGAGCTTTCCGAGACCGACCGCCTCGCCGTCGAGCAGCGCGCACTTTCGCGCGCCGAGCAGGACCGCCGCGAAGTCGAACGCCGCGCGCGGCTGCTGCGCACCAAGGGCTTCGCCCGCGTCGGTGCGGCCCGCAGCCTCTACGAGCAGTCGCTCACCTTCGCCCTCAACGGCGAACGCATGCATGCCATCGGCGCGCTGAAGGCGGCGCGGGAGCTGGACCCGAACCGCAAGGAGATCTCGGCGCGGCTGGTGGAGCTGGAACGTGAGCAGGCCAAGGCGCGCGCGGCCTCCGCGCTCCTCTCCGGCCGCGAACGCGAAGTGCAACAGAATTGGGCAGGCGCCCAGTCCGCCTATGTCAACGCGTTTCAGCTCGATGCCCGGAACGCCTCCGCTGCACTGGGCGCAGCGCGGTCCGCGTCCGCTGCGGGCGATGCGCAGACCGCCGCCACCTGGGCCGCCCGCGCGGTGGAGATCCAGCCTGACGACATCGGCTCGCGGCTGCTGCTGGCAAAACTACTCGCGGCGCAAGCGCTCAAGACCAGAGCGCGCGCAGAGCTGAAGATCATCCTCGACAAAGTCCCCGATCACAAGGAGGCGAGAGCCCTGCTCAAGGGCCTCTAGACCAACGTGGCTGAGCTCGTCATCGGCATCGATCTGGGCACCACCAACTCCGTCGTGGCTTCGGTCCACGGCGGCAGCCCGACCGTCATTCCCAATCGCAGCGGTTATCGGCTCACACCCTCCGTGGTGGCTCTGGCCCGCAACGGGAAGCGACTGGTCGGGGCACTCGCGCGTCGGCAGGCGGTGACCAATGCCGAGCGCACGGTGGTGGCAGTGAAGCGCCTGATGGGTCGCCGCTTCTCCTCGAAGAGTCTGCAGGAATCGCTCTCGCGGCTGCCCTACACCGTGGTGGCGGGCGAACGCGACGACCCGCGCATCGTACTCGGAGAGCAGCACCTGTCCCCGGCCGAAGTGAGCGCCATGATCCTCACCGAGCTGCGCCTCGATGCCGAGGCGTTCTTCGGCGAGCCCGTCACCAAGGCAGTCATCACCGTCCCCGCCTACTTCAACGACGGCCAGCGCGCGGCTACCAAGGACGCGGGCCGCATCGCCGGCCTCGACGTCATTCGCATCATCAACGAGCCCACCGCGGCGTCACTCGCCTACGGGTTCGGCAAAACCGCCCTGGAGAAGCAGATCGCCATCTTCGATCTGGGCGGCGGCACTTTCGACTTCACCGTGCTGCACATGTTCAAGGGCGTCTTCGAAGTCGAAGCCACCGGCGGCGACACGCTGCTCGGCGGCGAGGACTTCGACGCGCGCATCATCGATTGGCTGGCCGAGCCATTCAAGGAGAAGCACGGCATCGACCTGCGCACCGACAAGATGGCGCTGCAGCGCCTGCGCGATGCGTCGGAGAAAGCCAAGTGCGAGCTGTCGTTGCTGAAGCAGGTCGAGATCAACCTGCCCTTCATCAGCGCCACTCCCAAGAGCGGCGCGCTGCATCTCCAGTCTACGCTCACGCGCGACCAGCTCGAGAAGCTCACCGGCGACCTGATTGAGCGCTGCCTGGGCGTCTGCGCTCAGGTCATGGCGGACGCCAAGGTGCAGGCACCGCAGCTGGGCGACATCCTGCTGGTGGGCGGCCAGACGCGCATGCCGAAGATCCAGGATGCCGTCAAGACCCTCTTCGCGCGCGAACCTTCCAAGGGCGTGAACCCGGACGAAGCCGTGGCGCTGGGTGCCGCCATCCAGGGCTCGATGCTGCTGCACGAGGAGAGCGACATGCTCCTCCTGGACGTCACTCCTCATTCATTGGGCATCACCATCGCCGGCGGCTTCTTCCAGAAGATCATTTCCAAGAACACCACCGTCCCGACCAGCGCGCACCACGTCTTCACCACCGTCAAGGACGACCAGGTCTCCGCCAAGATCACCGTGGTCCAGGGGGAGGACGAGGTTGCCGCCAAGAACGAGCTGCTCGGCGAGTTCATGCTCACCGGGCTGCGCAAGGCGCCGCGCGGCGCGGTGGACATCGACGTCATCTTCGACATCAGCGCGGACGGCATCGTCTCGGTCTCTGCCATCGACGTGCAGACCGGAGTGCGGCAGAGCATTACCGTTACCGCCTCGTCCGGGCTCACCGAGGACGAGATCAAGAGCGCTGCCAAGTCGAACGAGGACTGGATGCTGGGGCAGAAGGAAGACCCCGACTTCCAGGATCGCAAGGCCAAGGCGGAAGAGCTCTTCCGCGAGTTCGAGGCGCTGTGGCCACGGCTCACCCGCGCCGCGCAGAACGGCCTCGGCCAGGAGCCGCTGCAGCGCGCGCAGGCTGCGCTGTCGGTAGCGCGGCTGCAGGTTGCGCAAAAGGAAAGCGAGGGGCTCGCGGGCTCCATCGACCGCCTCGAACGCATGCTGGGCGCACTCAAGGGCGCGGTCGAGCGCGGGCTGGGGCAGGAGGGTCGCTGAAGTGAATTCTCCCTCTTCCGGCAAGTTCTCGCAGCTTCTGCTCGAGGGTCTTGACCACTATCGCAAGGGCAAGATGATGGAGGCCGTGCGGGCCTGGGAGGAGGCCTACCGGCTCGAGCCCACCAACCTGCGCGCGCGCGAGTTCCTGCGTTCGGCGCTCGAGCGGATCCACGCGCACCTCGGTCTGGCCGCGGCCGCGCCGCCCGGTGCCGCCGCCGCACCTGCCCCTCACCCCTGGCTTCCGCAGCAGCCGGCGCGAGCGCAGCCGCGACCTCCCACCGAGCCCCTGCCCGCGGGCAGCACCGCAGCCTTCGCGTCTCCCCTCATCCAGCAGGCCGCTCCGGCTCCGGCTCCCGCTCCGGCTCCCGCTCCCGTCGCGAAGGCCGGGCCGCTCAAGTTCGCGACCGGGCCCTGGGACGACGGTCCCTCAATTGCGCTGCCGGCTGACCCGGAGCAGCAGACGCAAAGCGCTATCGACGAATCCACCGGCGCTTGGTCCATCCACAAGGACCCGCCGCCTGTCGAAGCCCCCGCCAGCGACGAGGTGGAGGTCTGGCTGAATGGCGCGCGCGAGTTGATGGGGCTCAACGACTTCAGCGGCGCGCTGGAGTTGACCAACAAGATTCTCGAGCGCAAGCAAGGCGATAAAGAAGCCCTGCAGATTCACGAGCTGTGCGAGCACAACTTGACGCAAATGTTCGAAAGCAAGATCGGCTCGATGGAGGCGCGGCCCAGTGTCTCCATGCCGCCGGACGAGATCATCTGGCTCAACCTCGACCCACGCGCGGGGTTCGTGCTGGCGCAGATCGACGGAGAGGTCTCGTTCGAGGACCTCTACGCCATCTGCGGCCTCCGGCAACTCGACACGGCGCGGATCCTTTCGCAGCTGCTCGAGGAGGGCGTAGTTGCTGTCCGCGGCGAGCTACAGGCCATCGGAAAGCGGGCGCTGCACCGGCGCTAGATTTTCTTTGGTGCTCGATTTCTTTGGTGCTCGATACAGGGAGCGCAGGCGTGGACTGCGAGCGCCGCGGCCGGACTGCGTTTGCAACGGAACCCATCCCGTTCTCCGCCGCGGCCACCGTCTCAATGCATTGAAGCGATCCCGATATCGGCTCGTCTCATTCGCGGTCGCCCGACTGGTCCAGCATGAAGTGCGGGCGCCGCTCCAATCCAACTCACCGGTAGGCGCAGCAAACCGGCGTCCAGACTGCTCCCGCGGGCCCTGGCGACTGATGAGTCTGATGAACTCAAGGCCCCGATCGCGAGAGGACTCGACCGGACCGCCATCTGATTCAGCAGACATTGACCGATCTACAAAAAGGAAAGCCAGCAGTGGGGGTCGGCGAACGAGTTGCGGAGCCTCCCAGCAACAACGTCGATGCGCGCCCCACGTCAGGGGGTGAGCACCTGTCTGAGGGCGACGACCCCCACGCCCCCGGGACGGCGATCGTTGCAGTTTACGAAGATCACAGGATGTAGCGCGAGAGATCTTCGTCCTTGAGGATCGGTTCGAGCCGGGAGCGGACATACGCCGCATCGATGTTGATCCTCTTCTCGCCCAGAGCTTCCGAAGCATGAAAGGAGAGATCCTCAAGCACCTTCTCGAGCACGGTGTGCAGCCGTCGCGCGCCGATGTTCTGCGTCCGCGTGTTCATCTCCTGCGCCACTCGCGCCAGCTCCTGCACGCCGCTCTCGTCGAACGACAACGCCAGTCCCTCGGTCTCCAGCAGCGCCACGTACTGCCGGGTGAGCGCGTTGCGCGGCTCGGTCAGGACGCGAACCAGATCCGTCTGGGTCAGCGAGTCGAGCTCGACCCGGATTGGAAAGCGGCCCTGCAGCTCGGGCAGCAGGTCGCTCACCTTTGCGACGTGAAATGCGCCCGCCGCGATGAAGAGCACATGATCCGTCTTGACCGGGCCGTACTTGGTGTTGACGGTCGAGCCCTCCACCAGCGGCAGCAGGTCGCGCTGGACGCCGCCGCGCGAGACGTCGGGCCCGTGGGCGCCGGCGCCGCCCCCCGGTCCCGCCACCTTGTCGATCTCGTCGATGAAGACGATCCCGCTCGTCTGCACGCGGTCAAGCGCCTCGCGCGCCACCGCGTCGTTGTCGACCAGCTTGGCGGCCTCTTCGGCGACGAGAAGCGCCCGCGCCTCCGGGACCTTGAGCTTGCGCTTGCGCGTTTTTTTACCGAACGGAAGGTTGCCGAGCATCTCCTGCAGGTTGATGCCGACCTCCTCCAGGCCCTGGCTGCCGAACATCTGCATGGTCGGCCGCGCGCTGCCCTCGGCGACCTCCATCTCGATGGTGCGGTCGTCCATGCCGCCCGCGCGCAGCATGCCTCGCAGCTTCTCGCGGGTGGTGTCGCGGCGGTCGCCGGCCGCGAAGCCAGCGGTGTTCCCGGTCCCCGGCGCCGAGCCCGACGGCAGCAATAGATCCAGCAACCGCTCCTCGGCCAACTCCTCCGCGCGCGGCTGCACCAGCTTCTGCTGCTCCTCGCGCACCAGCTGCACGCCGTTCTCCATCAGGTCCCGAATCATCGAGTCGACGTCGCGCCCGACGTAGCCGACCTCGGTGAACTTGGAGGCCTCGACCTTGACGAACGGAGCCTGTGCCAGCCTGGCGAGCCGCCGCGCGATCTCCGTCTTGCCCACGCCGGTAGGTCCGACCAGGATGATGTTCTTCGGCATCACCTCGTCGCGAAGGTCGGCCGCGACGTGGAAGCGGCGCCAGCGGTTGCGCAGCGCGATGGCGACCGCGCGCTTCGCTGCCCCCTGACCGACGATGTACTTGTCCAGCTCAGCGACGATCTCGCGCGGTGTAAAGCTCGTGGGCGATCCCATCTACAGCTCCTCGATGGTCAAGTGGTCGTTGGTGTAAATGCAGATGCGTCCGGCAATGCGCAGCGCCTCTTCGGTGATTTCGCGCGCGGACAGCTTCGAGTGGTGCAACAGGGCGATCGCCGCCGCCTGTGCGTACGGCCCGCCCGAGCCGATGGCCGCGACATCGTCGTCCGGTTCAACCACGTCGCCGGTGCCCGAAAGAATGAGCGTCGTATCCTTGTCAGCGACCACCAGCAGCGCCTCCAGGCGGCGCAGGAAGCGGTCGGTGCGCCAGTCCTTCGCCAGCTCGACGGCGGCACGGGGCAGGTTGCGCGAAAAATCCTTCAGCTTGCTTTCGAACCGCTCGAAGAGTGTGAAGGCGTCGGCGGTGGCACCCGCGAAGCCTGCCAGGACCTGGCCATCGCCGAGCCTGCGCAGCTTCTTCGCGCCGTGCTTCAAAACCGTCTTGTCGAGCGTGACCTGGCCGTCGCTGCCCATGGCCACCTTGCCGTCCCTGCGGATGCAGACAACTGTCGTCGAGCGGATGCGCATGGGCCGATGCTAACAAGGCGGGACCGACCCGGCCTGCTATCATCTCAAATGCATGTCCTCTTCCGACATTGTCATTCTCTTCGGCGGCTCCTCCAACGAACGCCGCGTCTCGGTCGCCTCCGGGCAGAACGTCGCGTCGGTTTTGACCGAGGCCATGGCCTGGTTCCTCGCTCCGAACGGCGCGGTCCACGAGGTCACGGCAGACGAACTACAAACTTTCCAGCGGCCCTTCGAGAGCGACTTTCTCCCGCAACAACCGCCCTTCGCAATGAGCATCGGCGACGCGCTCGATCCGGCGCGCGTCTTCTTCTTCGCGCTCCACGGCGGCGAGGGCGAGGACGGCACCCTGCAGAAGATCTGCGAGGACCGGCGCATCGCCTTCACCGGCCCGGGCGCCGCCGCGTCGGCCAAGGCCTTCGACAAGGAAGTGGCCAAGCAGATCGCTTCCGAGGCGGGCGTCCGCATCGCCGAGTCGATCCACCTGCCGCGCCGGCCCGATCTCGCGCGCAAAGTGCTGCGCGAGCTGCTGGAGGTGCACGGCCGTATCGTCGTCAAGCCGGTCGCGGGCGGCTCCAGCGTAGGCCTGCACCACCTGATCCTCGAGACGCAGATCGAAGCGGCGGCAAGCGCCATCGAAGCGACGGGCGAAGCGTACCTGGCGGAAGCGTTCGTCTCGGGAGCCGAGCTGACCATCGGCGTCGTCGACTCGGCCCGAGGAACCCGCGCGCTGCCACCGAGCGAGGTCCGCATGGAGGCGGGGCGCGCCTTCGACTTCGAAGGGAAATACCTCGGCAAGGGCACCCGCGAGATCACGCCGGCGGAGGTCTCTGCGGAGATAACGCGCGCCGCGCAGGAGCTGGCCGTGACCGCCCACCGGGCGCTGGGCTGCGAAGGTTATTCGCGCACGGACCTCATCGTCGAAAACGGACCGCGCGGGCCGGTCTTCCTCGAGCTGAATACGCTCCCCGGGCTGACCCGCATGTCTTTCATTCCGCAGCAGCTTGCGGCGGAAGGAACGCTCCTGCGCGACTTTCTCGAAACCCAGCTCGCACTCGCCCGCCTTCGCCGCGACCGCTAGCCAATCTGGGGACACCAGACGGATTTCCGCGATCGAAATCCGTAGGGTGTCCCCAGATTATTTTCGCGCCCCTAGCGCTTGAGGACGCGCGCCCGCGGGTGCGCGTCTTCGTAGACCTGCTGCAGCCGCTCGGACGAGACGTGCGTGTACCGCTGCGTGGTCGAGAGCGAGGCATGGCCCAGCAATTCCTGGATGCCGCGCAAGTCGGCGCCCATATCGAGCAGATGCGTCGCGAACGAGTGGCGCAGCGCGTGCGGGTGCACATGCCTGCGCGCGCCCGCCACCAGCGCATAGCGGGCGAGGTGCCGGGCGACGCTGCGCGCCGTCAGCCGTCCTCCGCGGCGATTGAGGAGCAAGGCGGTGCCGGCTCCCAACTCGCCCCGTCGCGCGAGATAGAGGCGCAACGCCTCGCGCGCCTTCGACACCAGCGGCACGATGCGCTCCTTGTTTCCCTTGCCGCGCACTTTCACCGCGCTGTCGCCGTCGATGAAGTCAGTCAAGTCCAGCCCGACGAGCTCAGAGACGCGCAAGCCGCCGCCGTACAACAATTCGAGCGCGCAGCGGTCGCGCAGGCCCGCCGCGGTGCGCGCGCTTGGCGCGAGCAAGAGCGCGAAGCAGTCGTCCACCCCGACGACACTGGGCAGCGAGGTGCGCTTCTTCGGCGACAGCAGCCGGCGGGCGGGGCTGTCGGCGAGGTGTCCGCCGCGAACGCGGTGCTCGTAGAACGCTTTCAGGCTGGCGAGCTTTCGGGCCAGCGTCGCAGGACCATTGCTGCCGAAGCGCGTGGCGAGGAAAGAGCGCAGGTCTTCGCGCGTCGCCGAGTCGAGGGAGCGCTCGCCGAGGAAGTCCTGCAGCTGGCGCAGGTCGGAGAGATACGCGCGCTGCGTGTGCGCCGACGCGTGCTGGATCTGCTCGAGGTGATTGTGAAAGTCCTGCAGCGCGTCCGGCATGACGGCATCGTCGGGCAGTCCGGGCGCGGGTCAAGTTTTGGGGCCGGTCTTTGCCGAGGCTGGCCGGTACTCAAGCCCGGCCAAGCCCGGCTCAACCCAAAGCCGGTCAGTTAGCAGCGCCCTTTCTCTCTGCAGGGGACGCCGCCTTAGAGACCGTGGGGGTCGACGAACGAGTTCGCGACACCCCTACAACCCAACTCCATCCCGCAACACCGGTCAGGGGCGGCGCGAATGTCTGAGGGCGGCGACCCCCACGCTCCTCCTGCGGCGTTCGTTGCCCAGATGAGAGGCCTCCTTAAATTAACTGAGTGGCATTGCGGCTAAACTTGGTCGAGCCTGGCTAGGGAACGTCGGTCACGTACACCGAGCCTTTGCCGGCGGTGAGCGTGGCGTAGACGACGCGCAGGCCTTTGGTGTCGGCGAAGCACGAGCTCGCGTCGGCCTCCAGCGCGAACGGCTTGAGATGCTGCGGCGGCGCGCCCATGGCGTCGATGACCGCGAGGTCCACCGCGCGGGTCGCGCCCCGGTGCGGCTGCTCGATCAGGATGCGCGTGCCGTCCTGCGAGAGGTCGAACCCGGCGACGTTCGGCGAGAGAAAGGTCGGCTTGTCCACGCCTGAGACCGGCGCGCGCAACAGCGAACAGCTGCGCGCGGTCCCGGCGCAGCGCGCCTTCCAGAACAGCGTCGCGCCGTCGTTCGAGAGCTGGTAGCCGTAGACTCCCTCGTCGAGCTTGCGCGGCAGAACCCCCGGACCTTCATCGACGGACGCGGTCCAGAGCTCGATCTTGTAGTCGCCTTTTTGCGGCGCCTGCACCAGGAAGAGCACGCGCTTTCCCTGCGCGGTGAAGCTCTGCACCTTGCGCGCCAGCTCGCGCGGCGCCCCGCCCCCGGCCGGCGAGACGGTGAGCGCGCCGGCCCGGGCGCGAAGGTCGTAGTTGGCGAGGAAGAGCAGATCGCCGGACGAGGTCCAGCGCCAGTCGCTGACCCGCTGGCCGATGACCCGCGGCGTGCCTCCCGCGCGCGACATTCGCGAGAGATCTCCCGTGGCCTCGCCCGGTTTCTTCGCGGTGGAGAGGAGCGCGAGCTCGCGGCCGTCCGGCGAGAAAGCGAAAGAGGTCGCGCGCGCGAGCTTGACCGGTTCGGCCGCTCCGGGCTCGAGCGTCAATAGCTGCCGGTCGCCACCCTGGGGCGCAGGCGGGCCCAGCACGCCCAGCGTCCCGTCCCTGGCGAAGGCGAAATCGGAGGTGGCGGTCGCGACCTCTTTCTTCGCGCCGCTCCGCGCGTCCACCAAGAAGAGTCGCCCGCCCGCGGCAGCAGCCGCGCGCACGGCCAGGTGCAGTCCGTCGGGCGCCCAGGCCACGCTCTGAGCGCCGTCGATGGGCACCGCCAGCGTCTCGTGCAGGCCAATCTTGAGGATGCCCACGCGGCCCGGCGCGACAAAGGCCAGCGCGGTCCCCGACGGCGCCCAGTCGAACGTGCTGGCTTCGGCGGAGATCTTCTGCAGCCCGCCCGCCTGGGTCCAGATCCACAGCTCGCCCTGCCCCGCGCGGAACCGCCACGCGGCGAGGAATGCCAGCACGTCGCCGCCTGGTGAAAAGCCAAATGCGCCCGCGCTGGTGGGGACGCCCACGCCAGCTCTCTGCGCGGCAGGCTTGGTCAGCGTCGCGACCCAGAGCTCCCCGGCCAGCAGGTCGTCGGGGACGCTCCGGTCGTCAGGGTGGACGGCGTCGAGCAGGAACGCGGTCGCACCGGGCGCGACGGTGATCTGATGCGCAATCCCGTTCGCCAGCCGGGTGCCAGGTGTTTGATCGGAGCAAGCCGCGGCGAGGAGGCAGACGAAGAGGATGCGCATGGCTTCAGCGCGGCAAGCCGGCAGACGCCCTGGGGGCCCGAGGACCCGGGCTCTCCGGTGCCGGCAAGAGCGGAAGGCGCTGCTCCTCTGCCCAGGCGGTCAGATCGCGGCGCGCGCGCTCCAGCAGCTTCGGCTTGCGCTCCTGCTTGCGGACCCTGCCAGACAGCGGCGGGAAGAGCGCGTAGACGACATTGGTCGGCTGATAATCGTAGCCCTCCGGGTGCGCCTCGCCGGTGACGTGGCGGAGCAGCGCACCCAGCGCGGTGGTGGCGGGGGGCCGCGCGAAGGTTTCGCCGCGCAGCCGCAAAAGCAGCGCCCGCGCCGTCAGGTGTCCGGAAGCCGCGCTCTCCACGTAGCCCTCGACGCCAGTGATCTGGCCCGCGCAAAAGACGTGCGGCCGCGCCAGAAGCGAGCCGTCGCTGGCCATGACTCTGGGGGCGTGCAGGAACGTGTTGCGGTGCACCTGACCCAGCCGGACCCACTCGGCGTTCTGCAAGCCCGGAATGCACTTCATGAAGATCCGCTTCTGCTCGGGCCAGGTGAGCCGCGTCTGGAAGCCCACCAGGTTCCAGGCAGTGCCCGCGTGGTCTTCGCGTCGCAGCTGGACGACCGCATGAGGGCGCTGGCCGGTGCGGGGGTCTTGCAGTCCGACTGGTTTCATCGGTCCGAAGGCGAGCACGTCGCGCCCGCGCCCGGCCATCACCTCGATGGGGAGGCAGCCTTCGAAATAGCGCGGCTCCTCAAAGGCGTGCGGCTGGACCTTCTCGGCTTTCGATAATTCTTCGATAAACAATTCATACTGCTCGCGCGTCATCGGTAAGTTCAGATAGTCGGCGCCGCCGCCCTTGCCGTAACGCGACTGCTCAAAAGCGATGGTGCGGTCGACCGAGTCGCCAAGAACGATGGGGGCGAGCGCATCGTAGAAGGCCAGAGCCGCGGCGCCGACGGCCTCGCCCAGGCTCCGCGCCAGCGACTCGCCGGTCAAGGGTCCAGTCGCGATCAGGCACAACCCGGGCCCTTCCGGGAGCTCGAGCACTTCATCGCTTCGCACTTCGATCAATGCATGTTCGCGCACCCGCCGCGTGAGTCCGCCGCTAAAGGCCACGCGATCCACCGCGAGAGCATCACCCGCCGCCACGCGCGCACGGTCGGCCTCGGAGAGCACCGGCGAGCCGAGCCGACGCAGCTCTTCGTGCAACAGTCCGATCGCGTTCTCAGGGTTGTCCGACCGTAGCGAGTTCGAGCAGACCAGCTCCGCGAACCCGTCTTCCTTATGCGCGGGTGAACGCTTGACCGGCTTCTGCTCATGCAGCACCACGTGCACGCCACCGCCGGCGAGCAGCAGCGCCGCCTCGGTCCCCGCCAGCCCGCCGCCGACGATGTGCACCGTCTCCTGCGTCGCCTCTTGCATTGGAGCGTGTCCCTACACGGCAGCCCGGGTGCGCGCAAGAGTCGGCGCCGCCAGCAGGCGGCTGCCCGCTCGTCCCTTGCGGTCGCAATCAAAAGTTCACAAGCTCGATGTGGTTCCGCAGCAAGGTCGGTGCTCGCGGTGGGGTTTCGTACCCTTCAGGGCAAAGTGGTGGGCGTTGGCGGTGCGTGGGCTTCAGGACCGGCCGAGCTGCGGGCTTTTCAGAATCAATCATCCCAATCGACGGACGCGCCGCCCGAGGTTGCCACGCGACTCGATGCCTTTCCGAAGACGTGCAGTCCGCAGCCGCCGGAGAGATGACCGCGCACGATCTCCGTCACGTCGATCTCGCCGGAGCAGCCCCCGCTGCCGTTGACCAGCACCGTGCGCGCGCGCAACTTCTTGCCCTTCAATCGCGCGCCACCCGAGAAGTCGAGCTTCACTTGATCGGCCACGCCCGCCAGTTCGAGCCGCGCTCCTCCGGAAGCGGATGCGGCCAGCGTGCCGACATCGAGCCCGCGCGCGACGATGGCGGCTCCTCCGCTGGCTTCCAACGCGAGTTCAGGAGTGGCCCCCAGAGTCGCGTTGATGCTGGAGCCGCTGCTCGCCTCGAGAGCGGTGAACTTCGGCTGCTGCACCGTCACGTTCACGTCGCCGGCGTTTCAGAAGTTGTGCCTCTTGAAACCGATCGTGAGCTTGCTGTCTTCGACTTTTGTTTCCACCAAGGGCAGCACGTTGTCGTCCGCTTCGACGAGCACCGCCTGGGTCGGCCCGCTGGTGACGATGACGTGAATGCCGCCACCGACCTCGACGCTATCGAAGGGTCCGAGTTCGCGCGATTCCTTCCCGGACTTGCCGCTTCCGCGAACGACATCGGCGTAGCAACCCAGAGACAGCGAAAGCGCGATCAGCAGAATCCGTGTCATGCCGCGGTTTACGCGCCGCAACCCGGATATTTCACTGGCCGTCTTAAAAAGGAACGGTCTCGACGGCAGGCACCGGCAAAACCGCCGCAACGTCCGCGCCCTCGGCTGGCGCCTCGCGGCGATATCCGCACTCTTTGTCCGGGCAAGCGATATAGGCGCCGTCCCGCTTTGAATACTTGGAGAGCAGGTACGGCTTGTTGCACTGCGGGCACGGCCCGGGAACGGGCTTGTCCCAGGCGGCGAACTTGCACTCTGGATACTTCACGCAGCCGAAGAACGACTTGCCGAAGCGCGTCTTGCGCTCGGCGAGGCCACCGCCGCAATCGGGGCACGGAACGCCCTTGAGCGTGATCGGCCGCGTGGTCTTGCAGGTGGGGTAATCCGAGCACGCGAGGAAGCGCCCGAACCGGCCCCGCTTGTTCACCATCGCCTTGCTGCAGGTGGGGCAGATCTCGTCGGTGGGGATATCCTCGACAACCTTGATCTTGCCGTCCTCTTCAATGAAGTCCTTGGTGCTCTTGCACTCGGGATATCCCGAGCAGGCGAGAAACCTGCCCATGCGTCCCCACTTGATCACCATCGGCGCGCCGCACTTCTCGCAGACGAGGTCGGTCGCCTTCTCCTCGCGCTTGACGTCGCGCATCTGCTCTTTCGCCGACGCGAGCGTCTTCTTGAACGGCTCATAGAAGTCGCCCAGCACCTTCACCCAGTCGGCGCGGCCTTCTTCCACCTCGTCGAGCGACTCCTCCATGCGCGCCGTGAACTGCACGTCCATCACGCCGGGGAACGCCGAGAGCAAGAGTTCAGTGACGATCTTGCCCAGCTCCGTCGGATAGAAGCGATTCTCCTTCTTCTCCGCATAGGCTTTGTCGGTCTGCCCTTCCTTGCCCTGGATGGTGGCGAGGATGGCCGCATAAGTGGACGGTCGGCCAATGCCCTTGTCCTCCAGCTCCTTGACCAGTGACGCCTCGGTGAAGCGCGGCGGCGGCTGGGTGAAGTGCTGCTCGGGAATGATTGCAACCAGCTCGAGCTTGACGCCTTCTTCCAGCGGCGGGAGCTGGCGAGAGACGTCGCCCTTCTCCTCGTCGTCGCCTTCCATCTTCTCGGCGCCGGCCTCTTCCGGCGGCGTATCGCCGACCGCGGTCTGGCCATAGACCGATAGATAACCGGCGAACTTGAGGATCTGCCCGGTGGCCCGGAAGGTGGCCCGGCCTGCCTGGATGTCAGCGGTGGTCTGATCGAAGACCGCGGCCGTCATCTGGCAGGCGAGGAACCGGTTCCAGATCAGTTCGTACAGCCGGAACATGTCCTTCTCGAGGAACGGCGCCACACGCTCCGGCGGATAGTCCGTCGAGGTCGGCCGCACCGCCTCGTGGGCATCCTGCGCGCTCTTCTTGGTCTTGAAGATGACCGGCTCGTCCGGCAGGTACTCCTTGCCGTATTTGCTATCGATATATTCGCGAGCCGCGGTGATGGCGTCGGGCGAGAGACGCACCGAGTCCGTGCGCATATAGGTAATGAGTGCAGTCTGGCCCTCTTCGCCCAACTCGACACCTTCATAAAGCCGCTGCGCCAGCGTCATGGTCTTCTTGGCGCTGAAGTGCAGCCGGTTCGCCGCCTCTTGCTGCAGCTTGGAGGTGATGAATGGCGGCGGCGCGTTGCGGCGGCGCTCCTTGCGGTCCACCCTGGCCACCACGAACGGCAGGTCCTTGAGTTCATCGACCAGCGGCTTCGCGATGTCTCCGTTCGACAGCTCGGCCTTCTCACCATCGAGCTTGATGAGCTTGCTGCGGAACTGCGGCGGCAGGGCTGCGCGCAGGTCGGCTTCAACCGACCAGTACTCGACTGCATTGAAAGCCGCGATCTCCGCTTCCCGCTCGACCACCAGCCGCACCGCGACCGATTGCACGCGGCCGGCCGAGATACCGCGCCGGACCTTGTCCCAGAGGATCGGCGAGATTTGATACCCGACCAGCCGGTCCAGCACGCGCCGCGCCTGCTGCGCGTCATACATGGGCTTGTTGAGCTGCAGCGGCTTCCCGATGGCCTCCCAGATGGCCTTCTTGGTGATCTCATTGAAGAGCACGCGGAAGGCGGGCGCCTTGTTCTTCGAGAGCTGCTCGCGGATGTGCCAGGAGATGGCCTCGCCCTCGCGGTCGGGGTCTGTCGCGAGCAGGATCCGGTCGGCCGTCTTGGCTGCGGCCTTCAGCTCAGCCACCACCTTGCTCTTGCCCTTGATGACCTCATAGACCGGCTCGAAGCCGTTCTCGATATCAACGCCAATCTTGGTCTTGGGCAGGTCCATGATGTGACCCACCGACGCCTTCACCGTATAGCCGGCGCCCAGGTACTTCTTGATGGTCTTTGCCTTGGCCGGCGATTCCACCACGACCAGCGTGTTCTTGTAGACGCGCGTAGCGAGCCCATCGCCCGTGTCCTCGACCGAGACCACTTTCTTGCTGGCTTTTCGGGCGGGCGCCTTCTTCTTCTTGACGACCAGCGCTTCCCCGGCGGCAGCGGCTGCAGCCGCGACGACGACTCCCGTGACCTTCGCTCCGACTGCGGCCTTCTTGCTCTTCTTGCCTGCGACGGTCTTGGCCATACTCTCCTCGGGGCGGCGTAAACAGCCGTCACTCCCTGGTGGACTGCAAACGATGCCGGCGCGTTCTAAACGATGCTTACGGCTCCCGACGCAAGAAGTATTTTCCCGGTCGCTGGGTACAGAGACCCTGGAATTCCAGCTCGGCCAGACAGCGCAGCGTCTCCTGCGGGGAGAGCTGGGCCTTGCCCGCCAGCTCGTCGACATGCAGCGG